>JBFYZC010000373.1:0-5950 GCA_041309705.1 Bacillota bacterium
GCACAATCTTCAGTCAGATTACCCACTGTTGTATTTAAATACTAAGATTTTGAAGGTCTTATACTTTAATTATATATCTTAGAAGTATAAGCTCGAAAATTAGGTTTCGTCATAATAGACGAATTCAAAATCTCCGATTCGTACTAAATCTCCCTCGGAAATCCCAGCATTTTGTAAAGCCCCAAACACTCCCCAACGTTTAAGGAAGCGTTGTAGGCTTCTGACTGACTCATCATTTTGTAAATCGTAACGAAGGATTCGACGCTCTAGTGATCTGTTTTTCACAAGATAATACTCATTTTCTCTTGAGACTTCCAGACTTAAGTCATCTTTGGGAAGAATCTCCCCGGAATCCGTTTCGATTGAAGGATTAGTCTTGGGCAGAGTGGCGAGTTTTTCGATAATGTTTTCCAGTAATGCCTCAAGCCCTTGACTGGTAGCTGCGGAAATCGGAAAGACTTTGATGTCGGTTTTTTCAAGAAAGCCTTTCAATTGCTCGGATGCTTCCGAAAGATCCATTTTGTTGGCAACAATTAACTGAGGTTTATTGGCTAATTCAGCATTAAAAAGACGTAGTTCCTCGTTAATTTGCAAATAATCATCATAGGGATCACGTCCGGAAAAACTTGAAAAATCAATTAGATGAATTAAAAGTCTAGTACGTTCAATATGACGCAAAAATTGATGCCCCAAACCAACTCCTTGATGAGCACCTTCGATTAATCCAGGAATATCAACCGCGACAAAACTTTCTCCTTTAAAATCAACTACTCCCAGATTGGGAACTAAGGTTGTAAAAGGATAATCAGCAATTTTGGGCTTGGCAGCTGAAATTCTGGATAAGAGGGTTGATTTACCAGCGTTCGGAAATCCAATCAAACCGACATCGGCAATGAGTTTTAATTCTAATTCAACCCATAATTCCTCACCTAGCTCGGCTTTCTCAGCGAATTGTGGTGCTTGTCGTGTGGAGGTTGCAAAACGTGCGTTACCACGCCCCCCGCGTCCACCGCGTAAAATTACAAATTCTGCGTTTTCAGTAGTTAGATCGGCTAAAATCTGATGTGTTTCAGCATTCTTAACAATGGTACCAGAAGGGACGGTGATATAAAGATCTGCTCCGTCTTTACCGGAACGATTAACTCCTTCTCCCGGAGAACCATTTTCTGCTTTAAAATGCTGCTGATAACGGAAGTTACTTAAAGTATTAAGATTAGGATCAACTAACAAAATAATATGTCCGCCACGACCACCATCTCCACCATCGGGACCACCTCGAGGAACATATTTTTCACGTCGAAAACTTACCGCTCCAGAACCACCTTTGCCTGAAGTTAAATGAATTTTTGCTTGATCAAAGAACAATTATATTACACCTCAATTTATAGTATTCGACAGAAAGATTATTTTATCCTTTGCAGATATTTGAGAAAGATTATGATTTTATTACGTATTTTACCAGAAAAAAATATCAAAGCAAGTAAATATTATGATGTTGCACTGATAACACGATTTCGTCCCGTTTCTTTAGCTTGATAAAGCGCACTGTCCGCTTTGGCAATAAGATTTTCGATGTAGATATTCATATTTTTTTCGTCGAGTTGATTGCTAGGAAGCTCTGGCAGACTACTCACTCCGAAACTTGCAGTAATCTGCAGATTATTACTGAAAGGATACTGTTCTATCTTTTGACGTAACCGTTCGGCAAGATCCATGGCATTGGATAGTGCTGCTCCTGGTAGTAGGAGGACAAACTCTTCACCACCAAAACGACAGGCGAGATCATAGTCGCGAACTGATTTTTTTAATAAGTCCCCGAACTCGGTTAAAAGTTGGTCACCGGCAGGATGTCCATATTGGTCATTAATTCTTTTGAAATGATCAATATCTAAAAAGATTAAGGATAATGGCAATTTAAACCGCGAGGCTTTCTTGATCTCCTCTTTGATTCGTTGCAGTAAAAAACCACGATTATATAAACCAGTCAGTAGATCTACCGTTGCTTGGTGATACAATTTGGAGAGATTTACATAAAGTTTGGCGTTTTCTTGAGCAGTTTCCCGAATTAACTGGTATAAACGTACATTGTCAAGACGTATTGCTAAACGGGGAGCAAAAATATTAAATAATTTTAGAGTGCGTCTGGTAAAGTTTCCTTTAATTTTAAAAAGAATAATCACTCCTAAAAGTTTTTCTTCACCAATCATGAGCGGAATGATCATCAGACTATGATAGCTTGCACCTAATTTATTTAAATAATCATCTGGTTTAGAGTTTTTAAAAAAATTATTGCGCATCAAAACATGTGCTTTAGTAGAAAGTTGATTGAGAATTCCTTGAGGATTGCGCAGCAAATGATTGATAGCGCTAATGTGATCGGCTGAAATACCATTGAGTGCTTTTAGTTTTAATTCTTGTTGAATCTCATCCAGCCAATAGACCATACCTGCAGAGGCATTGGTCTCCTTGATTAAACGTTGCAAGATATTTTTAATCAACGCCGAAAAATCATGCTCATCCTCAAAATCATTCTCAATTTCAAAAAGGCGTTGGTAAAAATCACGATTCCGATAACGTTGTACTAAAATAACCAGTGCAACGATAAAAAGTAAAATAATCATAATTTTTTGATACATTGCCCAACACCCACTTCAAATTTTTACCATTCAATCAAAGTTGCTCCCCAACTCAAGCCGCCCCCAAAACCAATCAGTAAAATATAATCGCCTTTTTCAAAACGTTGCCATTCTTCAGCTAAGACTAAAGCAATCGAAGCAGAAGAAGTATTGCCATAGCGTTCAAGATTACCAAGGAAGGTAGTTCCGTTATTTTGAATGTCCTTGGCGGCAGCCTCGAGAATTCTCATGTTCGCTTGATGTGGAATAACATATTTAATCTGTTCTGGTTTTAGTCCGACTTTGGCAGGTACCTTCTCATACATCTCTTTAATTTTATTGACCGCAAATTTAAAAACTGTCTTGCCGTTTTGTCGGAAATAATACTCATTACGTTGGTCATTAACTAAAGTACTGACACCGCCAATATGCACTTCGTTTGCCAGCGAAGGGTCAGCCCCCAACTCGGTAGCGATAATTAAATGCTCGGGATTCTCACTGGTCAAGACCATAGTAGCCGCAGCATCACCGAAGAGTACACAACTGGTGCGATCGGTATAATCAATCAGACGCGACAGTTGTTCTGCCGCAGTTACCAGAGCATACTTTAAATTACGTGTTTGCATCAGACTTTCTGCTACTGCAATCCCGTAAGTAAGTCCAGAACAAGCAGTATTTAAGTCAAAACCAAACATTTGATTTGCCCCGATGCCTTTTGCTACTTCAAAAGCTTGTGCAGGGGTAAGGCGACCTGGTGCTATCGTTGAAGAGATGATCAATTCGACTTTTTCTGGAGAGAGATTTGCTTTTTGACAGGCTAATTTGGCAGAATCAATTACAAAATCGGTAATGGATTCTTCTGGATTCATGATATGTCGTTCATGAATTCCGGTACGAGTAACGATCCATTCATCGGTTGTTTCGACCATTTTTTCAAGATCAAAATTTGTTAAAACTCGCTGTGGAACACTGGCAGCGATCGCAGAAATTCCAATTTGGCTCATTGATATAGTTCCTCCTCAATTTTGTTCAATCTCTTTCAATAAATTCAGATATTTAGCAGTTTCTAAATTCATCCCATAGATCATAAATTTTCCTTCAAAAACAATCTCTTCATTTGTCTTAATCATTACTTCGATCTTGAAACGACGTCCTTGTTGACTAAGAACTACTGCTTTGGCAAGTAGACGATCACCGACACGAACGGTACGTAAATAGTTTACCTCCGCTTTAGCAGTCAATGCAACCGGAAGAGCAACAATCGCGTTTGCTAAAGAATTTGCCATCGCAAATAAAATATGCCCGCGAATAATCGTGCATTTTTCGAGGCACATTGAGTGATCAGTTTCCAAAAGCGAGAGACCATGTTTCCCAGGCTCAATCTCCAGCAGTTCACCGAGAATTTCTTGTTGCGCAAGCGATTGTGAGACACCAAAAAATTTACTTGCCATTTCTTTAGTACGTTTTCTCACTTCTGGTATGGAGAGTTCTTGACGATAGAGACGTACCGTGGGAATACTGACTGATAATAGAGCTGCTAACTCTTCATCAGTAATGAAAGGGTTCTTACTTAAAGCTTCTAATAGAAGCATCTGTCGCTCAGGTTTTTTCAATCTAACTTCACCACTTGTTTGAAAATATTATCACCTGCTAATAAAAATATAAATCATTTTTTAAAAATATGCAAGAGAAAAATTATTTAGCCCAGATTGGAGTTGAGATAGACTCCCCTCTTCTCTTCTTCAGTAATTCCAATATATCGGAGTGTTTGTGATTTGGAAGAATGGTTAAAAATCTGCATTAACAACTCTAGTGAGACCCCGTTTTGATAAGCATGATAACCAAAGGTCTTACGCAGTGTATGGGTGCCAATCTCTCCGGCAATGATCATCCCCGACTCATCTCTTTCGACTAACCCCAAACTGAAGGCAGCACCGTTTAAAATACGATAAGCCTGCTGTCTGGTGATTGGTTGATTTTCGCCTTTGCGACTCTGGAAGAGATAGTCTTCCATGCCAAGCTGGGGATGTTCGCGCATTAAATTCAGAATAGTTTGTTTGACGATCTCGCCAAGATACAGTTTTTTAGTTTTATCAGTTTTCTCTTCTTTTAATACTACATAATCACGTGGTATTTTATTTGGTTTAACTACATCCCCTATTTTTAATTTAAGAATATCCCCGATGCGTAACCCGACATTAATCCCTAGAATAAAGAGTAACTCATTGCGGGTTGATTGACTTTTCAAAACCATTCTGAGCTGCTTAATTACTTCAAGATTGCGAATTGGTTCCACCGTATTCAAAGCTAACACCTCAATTTTTGAATTTATATTAAGATAAACTAAATATTAAATATAAATATACTTGGTATTTCTATGATAAGCTTTCTTTTAGTAATCTTCAATCTTTTTTTGTGAACATTTTTTTGAGTTTTCTCTTAGTTTTTTAGTATTTTTTGTGAATGTTACACAAGTACATTGTGTAACATTCGTTTTTGTAAACATATATCTAAAATTGTTTACAAAATTATATTTGTTTACACATGTAAACATAAAAAATATATGTAAACATTAATCCGTATATAGTTTACACGAGAAAAATTTTATGATATAATAAAAAATATAGTAAAATTAAAGGGAAAGCAGGCGTAATTATGGACGAAAAACAAATTTTTGAGGATGAAAAAACAGAATTAGCAGCAGTAGATCTAAACAATATTGAGAATAAAAAAGACCACCCTTTGAGTGTGCGGATTGACCAATATTTCAAGGAGCAATTTGATGAACTAGCTAAAATTAGTGGTGTTTCTAAAAAGATGTTACTGGAGAAGATGATTTTAAGCTATCTGGAACGAGAGAATCAAGCAGAACGAGAGGAAGAGATTAGTTTTAGTCACGAAATTAATTTAATTGCGACTAATCTGGAGGAGATTTTAAACGTCTTTAAAACAATTGCTACCAAAAGTCAAGATACCGTTGGCAGTTTACGCAGCTACTATGCACAACAGATTGAGAATAGTAACCTTCAAATCAAATCATTACAAGAGCAACTACAAGCCTATACAGAAAAAAATACGCTGTTGGAAGCGGCGCAGAAAGGATTTATTTTTGAGAAAGAAAAATACGAAACAGATTTAAAAGAGTTAGCTGAGAGTAAAAATGAACTTCAATCAGAACTACAAGAGATTCAGCATAAAAACCTTGCCCTACTTCAGGAGATTAACAGTCTACGGCAACTAGAAAAGGAAAATTTAGTCTTGCATAATGAAATTGCCAAACATCATAAAGAACTGCACCAGCGGGAGGAAAAACTGGAGAAGTTCCAGTATCAGCA
>JBFYZC010000374.1:0-3076 GCA_041309705.1 Bacillota bacterium
AACTCTAAAATATAATCATAAATTTTACACAACCCACTCCAAAATCTCGCCTAAACTAATTCACCCCAAAAATCCTTTATCGCGGAATTTTTGGGGTGAAAATTTTCGTATAATTTTAGCCAACTTTAAGATTGTTAAATCTCAATTCTCACTAATTCATTTTAAAAATCCTTTACCTCGGAATTTTTAAAATCATAGTGTTCATGAAGATTTAGCCAACTTTAAGATTGTTAAAATTCAACTCTCACTAATTTATTTTTAAAATCCTTTACCTCGGAATTTTAAAAATAAAAGTCAGTGTATAATTTCAGCCAACTTTAAGATTGTTGAATCTCAATTCTCACTAATTCATTTTAAAAATCCTTTACCTCGGAATTTTTAAAATGTAAGTGCTCATGGAGATTCAGCCAACTTTAAGCGGATTCTTCTTTTTTCTTTTTCCTAGTCTCCACTGAGACTAAATTGGCTTCACCATTACCGTCAACCATGGCTTTAGTAATCACACAACGCTTAACATCATTACGTGAAGGCAGTTCATACATTAATTCCAGCATTAATTTTTCCACGATTGATCTCAAGCCACGTGCACCGGTATTACGCTTAATTGCCTGACGAGCAATTCCACCCAGAGCTTCTTCTTCAAATGAAAGTTCGATTGAATCCATCTCAAAAAGTTTCTGGAACTGCTTCACCAGAGCGTTTTTAGGTTCAGTTAAAATCTGAATCAAAGCAGCTTCATCCAGTGCATCCAAAGCAACCACAATTGGTAAACGACCTACAAACTCTGGAATTAAACCAAATTTCAAGAGATCTTCCGGCAACATCTGTCTTAAAATCTCACCGACTGGTTTATCAAATTTTGATTTAACTTCCGCACCAAAACCCATAGTCTTCTTACCAACTCGTGCTTCAATAATCTTTTCTAGACCATCAAAAGCGCCACCACAGATAAACATAATATTGGTAGTGTCTAATTGAATAAACTCCTGATGTGGATGCTTCCGACCACCTTGAGGTGGAACCGAAGCCAATGTTCCTTCAAGAATTTTCAGTAACGCCTGCTGTACACCTTCACCAGAAACATCTCTGGTAATTGAAGGATTCTCAGATTTACGAGCAATTTTGTCTACTTCATCAATATAAATAATACCGCGCTCAGCACGTTCCACATCATAATCGGCTGCTTGAATCAGCTTTAAAAGAATATTTTCAACGTCCTCGCCAACATATCCAGCTTCCGTCAGAGAGGTGGCATCAGCAATTGCGAATGGAACATTTAAAATTTTGGCTAAAGTTTGCGCCAGTAACGTTTTACCACAACCAGTGGGACCCAGTAACAAAATATTACTCTTTTGTAGTTCTATCTCATCAAAACGTTCTTCTGAATTAACTCGTTTATAATGATTATAAACTGCCACTGAGAGAGCTTTTTTAGCGTCTTCTTGACCAATCACATATTGATCCAGAATATCCCGAATCTCCTTAGGTTTAGGGTTGTTCCCCAGATCAAGATTGACCTCTTCACTCATCTCTTCGTCAATAATTTCATTACAAAGCTCAATGCATTCGTCACAGATATAGACTCCAGGACCAGCGATTAACTTTTTCACCTGCTCCTGCGCTTTACCACAAAAGGAACATTTTAACTGGCCTTTCTCATCTCCGAATTTCAGCATTACTCCACCTCTTTTTTCGGAATTGACCGAGTCATTTCTGCTTCAAGAAAATGTCATCAATAATTCCATATTCCTTGGCTTCTTGGGCAGACATCCAAAAATTGCGATCAACATCCCGTTCAATTTTTTCAAGCGACTGTCCCGTATGTTTAACAAAAATCTGATTACCTACATCACGCAGTCGTAAAATCTCTTTTGCTTGAATCTCAATATCTGCAGCTTGACCTTCTGCGCCACCCAAAGGCTGATGAATCATTACTCGAGAATTAGCCAGAGCATAACGTTTACCTTTGGTTCCTGCAGAAAGCAGCAATGCCGCCATACTTGCTGCCACCCCAATACAGATTGTGGCAACCTGAGGTTTAATATATTGAATGGTATCATAGATTGCTAGCCCCGAATAAACCAATCCACCTGGACTATTGATGTATACAGAAATATCTTTATCGGGATCAACTGACTGCAAGTATAATAACTGGGCGATTACCAGATTAGCGACATTATCATCAATCGCTCCACCGATAAAAATAATTCGATCAGTTAATAATCTGGAAAAAATATCATAGGCACGTTCACCACGATTGGTCTGTTCAACCACCATTGGAATCAAATTCAAACGAATCTACCTCCGATTAAACGGTCTTAATTACCGCCTGTTCTTTGATAAAATCAGCAGTCTTCTTTAGTAAAAGGTCTTGCTCAATATTCTCCAGTTTACCTTTTTGAGCCAATTCTTTCTTAAATTTGGCAACATTTTTATATTGATAACGTTTTGCCAAATCATTAACCGCCATATCCAGTTCCTCTGGCGTTACCTGTAATCCTTCTGCTTTAGCAATTGCACCCAAGACTAAATCCGTTTTCACACGTCGTTCTGCTTCTGGAGCAAATTCAGCTTGCACTTCCTCAATCGTTTTCTGCGAATACTGTAAATATGTCTCTAAATCCAAACCCTGATAAGCCAGATTATGCTCAAAATTATGAACCATAGTTTCTAATTCATTTTTAATCAATAATTCTGACAATTCGACCTCGGAATTATCAACTAATTTTCCCAAAAGGCTGTCGTATAATTTATTCTCTGCTTCTTCTTTAGCCATTAATTCCATCTTTTCTTGCTGAGCTTTCTTTAAATCTGCAATTGTCTCATATTTACCAAGGCTTTTGGCAAACTCATCATCTAAAACTGGCAATTCTTTAACCTTAATCTCTTTTAAAGCTACTTTGAAGTTGGTTTCCTTACCCGCTAAAGCTTGACTGTTATAGTCTGCAGGGAAAGTTACGTTAATATCTTTTTCCGAACCAATCGTCATTCCGATTAACTGCTCTTCAAAACCAGGGACAAAGCTTCCCGAACCAATCTCCAAAGTATATGCCTGTGCAGCACCTCCTTGGAATGG
>JBFYZC010000375.1:0-4957 GCA_041309705.1 Bacillota bacterium
CGTCAGTTGCCACCAAGGTAAAGGTCATGGTTTTATTTGGAGTAAGAGAAATAAAACCATTTGGTGGGCGGTTTGGTAATGTTAGTCCGGTATCAGTAATGATTTTGCAACCAGTAGCATTTTTGGTTGTCCAGGCAAGAGAGATCATCTCGCCTCGAGAGATAAGATATTTGCTGGCGGTGAAAGTAAGAATCTCTGGACGGCTCATTTCTTTAACATTGATCGTCAGAGCAGCACTAGTTACTTCGCCATTAACACCAATCGCTTCGAGCAAGTAAGTGGTAGTTACTAATGGAGCTACTTGAATTTCATTGATTTCATTTACAACAATTGGTTCTGGAACAGTGGCAATCGCTGTAATACGTACCATTTTAGTATCAACCACGCTCCAAGCAAGTTTCACTTTTTCTCCAGGTGGGATTAAGGTTCTGGAGGCTTTGAAATAATCGATTGCTGCGGAACCTTTAGCATCAATATTAACGGTAAATGATTTGCTGATGGTCATTCCGTTTGTTCCATGGGCGATTAAGACATAGGAGGTGGTGGCAAGTGGCCAAACTTCGAGTGAACCGGATAAAGGTAGTCCTTCTTCAGGGATGCGTTCAATTCCGAGGATTTGAACTTCAGCAACATTGGTGGTTTTCCAATTAAGCACTACTGTTTCGCCTAATTCAACTAGAGCTGGAGTAGCATAAAATTCATCAATACTCGGTTCGGCAACAGTTTCTGCCAAAGCTGCTCCGCAGGAACAGAGGGATAAGATCATCCCAGCTAATAGCCAAATGGTACTCAGTTTACGAAGTTTTTTGCCGGTCATGAATATACACTCCTTTAAAATAATTTTCGCAATAATTTTAATATTGCAAAATCAATTATAAAGGAGTAAATTATGTATGTCAATTATAATATTTTGAATTTTAAATAAACAACAAAAGGCTAACGGCCATCACAATCATTCCGGCAATCAAACCATAAATCGAGAGGTGATGTTCACCATACTCACGTGCAGTAGGCAGCAGTTCATCAAGTGAGATGAAGACCATGATTCCGGCAATGGCAGCGAAGAGAATCCCGAAGATAAGGTCGTTAAGAAAGGGCAGGAGAATTAAATAACCGATTAAAGCCCCGAGAGGCTCAGAGAAACCGGAGAGCAGTGAGATTAAAAAGGCACGTTTGCGATTGCCGGTCGCACAGTAAACTGGGATTGAGACGGCAATTCCTTCGGGGATATTATGTATCGCAATTGCAAGAGCGATGGTGATTCCCAAGGAAGGTTCTTTGATCGCTGAAGCAAAGGTTGCTAAACCTTCAGGGAAATTGTGAATAGTAACAGCAGTAGCGGTGAGTAGTCCGGTTTTTAAAAGTTGACGGTTTTTATTATCTATCTGACAATAGTTCATTTCTTCGACTTTATGAGATTCATGTGGATTATCATCTGAGGGAATAAATTTATCAATTAGCGCAATCAGAAACATTCCACCAAAAAAGGCAATGATGTTAGTTAATTCACCAGTAGTCTTGCCTAGATATTTGGTTAGATGCAATTGTGCTTCAGGTAAGATCTCAACAAATGAGACATAAATCATAATTCCAGCAGAGAAACCCAGCATTACTGATAAAAGTTTAGTATTAGTGCGACGCCAGAAAAAGGCGAACATTCCTCCGATACCGGTAGATAGTCCGGCAAAGATGGTTAATCCTAAGGCTAAAAGGACATTTTGATAATTCATCTTTCTGCACCTCAATTTTGATGTATATATTTTTCGGTAAAGATCTTTCATTATATCGAGTGAAAATATCCAAAGCATTAAGGATTTTTCGCGAAGCTAAAATGAATTAGATCTTTCGGAAAATATTTAATAATTAAGTTAGTCTTGACTAACATTTAAACGAAAAAATTATCAACCAAGAGTTTTTTTAAGATAAATTAGTAAACGTTTCATCGTCACTGAACTAACATAATGTTCAACATGACAGGCATCTTTCTCAGCGGTGGCTGGATCAACGCCTAAAATTTCGATGAAGAAGCGTTTTAGTAGTTGGTGACGGTGGGTGATTTTTTCTGCGGCTTTGAAACCATGTTCAGTAAGTTCAATTGGCCCATAGTGTTCATGTTTTATTAGTCCGAGATCGACTAGTTTTTTGACGGCTTGATTAACACTAGACTTAGCTACTTGAAGTTTTTCGGCGAGATCGGTAACTCGAATCGCATTATTTTGTAGGTTTAATTCTAAGATTACTTCCAGATAGTCTTCCAGTGAAGGAGAGATATTATTTGGACTCAAGTAAGCTTCACTTCCTTGAAATGTTAGTTTAAACTAACATTATTTAGTTTTAATATAGTTGATTTTTTAAATAAAGTCAAGGGTTTTTTTTAAAAGAGGAATGTCTTGCCAAAAAGGCGAATTTATTAGCTAAGGTTTGTGAAGGAGTGGATCGGTTTTGAAGCAGAGAGAAAGATGGGTAGGATTACTACTTCTTTTACTATTATTTTCGCTAGCAGATGTGGCAGTAGCCGAAGAGAAGCTTTTCAAAGAGAGCTGGTACTTGGTTGAGCAGGAGAAAAAGCTGGTTGGTTATGAATGTGATCAGATCTGGCAGACTGAAACCGGCTATCGTTATCAGCAAGTGGCAATGCTGAAGACGTCGATGCTGGAGAGTAATCCGGTAATGATTAAATGTGAAGTTGAGATGCAAGTTGATCAGAATTATCTGGCAAAATCATTCTCGATTGTAACAACAATAAATCAGGTGCAAACCAAGATCAATGGAAAATTTTCTAAAAAATCAGTTCGAGTGGTAACCAAGACTTCAGATGGTAAAGAAACAGTAAAAGAAGAGGTTTTCAAAAACCCAATCTATTTTGAAGGTTCATTTGTAGAGCACTTGGTTGCCCAAGGTAAATTGAAGGTCGGCAAGAAATTTAATGCACAAGTCTTTGATCTGGAAACCTTGACTACCAGAGATTATCAGCTGAAGGTAGAGAAACAGACTACTTATACTTATCAGAAACAAGCAGTTAAGGTTTGTGCGATCACCACCAATAAAAAGGGTTTGAAGTTTCTGATGGATGCTACTGGTGAAACGTACTGGGGCTATGATCCAGTGCAAAAATTTACTATTCGTAAAGTGGAGCAGACTGAGATTCCGGAATTAAAATCAATGGCAGCTGACGGTTTAATTGTTAAAGGAAATTTGGAAGTGCCCTTCCCATACCGAACTCTAGGTAGTCAACTGGAGTTTGCTTGGAAAGATATCAGTTATAGTGAGTTTAAGCTGGAAGATAATCGTCAAAAAGTTATTTCACATCAGCAAACCGGGAAAAAACATGTAGTAAAAGTGAAGATTACTCGTGATGCACGTGACTTGACCGGAAAGCTTACCCTGCCTGTGAAAGATAAAAAATTTAAAAAATATCTGGCAAGTGGTCAGTATCTGGAGACCGAGACAAAAAAGATTCAGGAATTAACGAAAAAGATTCTGGCAGGTGAGAAAGATGCCTGGCAAGCAGCACAAAAATTGTTGCACTGGGTGTATGGCTATATTCATGCGGATTTGAGTCCGGAAACGCTCTCAACAGAACAGATTTTAGCAAGCAGAAATGGAAAATGTGTTGAGTATGCAATTCTCTTTACCTCACTGGCACGGACGGCAGGTTTGCCAACTCGTTTGGTGATGGGAGAACGTTATAACGGAACAATCTGGGTGGCACATATGTGGAATGAAATTTGGGTGGGTGAATGGATTGCGGTTGACCCCTCTCATAATCAGATTGCGCCCGATGCGTTGTTATTAAAATTCATGGATAGTGAGACGGTTTTGGGAGTGCAGAAGTTGCGTAATAGCTTAACCGGAAATCTGGAATTGCAGATTAATGAGCTTAAAACTGAGGAAAGAATAAATAATCTTCAGACCGGAATTGAGAAACAGCTTTATACTAATGCAACCTTTGAAGCACGTGCAACTGCTCCCGATGGTTGGGAGATGGTACAAGCTAAAGAGAATGGTGTAGATAATTTGATGATCTTTTCCTTGGAGCAGAAATCTACCCAAAGTATTCTGGCATTTTTAACAGTACCCTTTGGAACTACGCCCAATCAAGTTTTGGAGATGCGAGCTCCGGCTTTGGAGCAGATTTTACCCCAATTTACCTTGATTAAAAAAGAAAATCTTGCCCTCGCGCAAGGGAATGCCGCAGTTGGCACTTGGACGTTTACTAATCAACAAGGAGAAAAGTTTCGACAGGAGAATTGGATAATCATTGTCGAAGATCGCTGTTTTCTCTGGGTCTTTGTGGCTAAAGAAAATGAATGGAACGCCAGTCAAAAGGTTTTTCGACAAATATTAGACAAGTTTGAGATTTTATAAAAGCTCTCTTGAATTTTTTGTTAAAAATCTGGAAGTAACTTTACAAACAACTTATTTTTCGATAAAATAGAGTATAAATAATATAAGTCCTTCAGGGCAGGGTGTGGCGTAAAGCTGATTCCCGACCGGTGGTTAAAGTCCACGAGCCTCATGGCTGATCTGGTGCAATTCCAGAACCGACGGTATAGTCCGGATGTGAGAAGGAGATAATTGATTAAATTCGCCCTGATTTGGTTTATATACTTTCCAATAAAGATCTTTCATTATATCGTAGATAAAATGAATTAGATCTTTCGGAAAGTATTCATCCACTTCAGGGTTTTTATTTTGGAGAAATCAGATGATTACCTTAAAAGAAGTTAGTTTTGGGTTTAAGCCTGAGAAAGCTTTGGAGTTAACCGGGATTAATCTGAGTTTAAAGCAAGGTGAGATCTTGAGTCTGGTAGGCGAGAGTGGTTGTGGCAAGTCGACCCTCCTGCGTTTAATGACTGGAGTAATCAAACCAACCAGTGGAGAGGTTTTATTATCAGAGCAAACAGCAATTCCTGGTTTGAGTGGTCTGGGATTTGTACCACAAGAAGCTTCATTG
>JBFYZC010000376.1:0-2530 GCA_041309705.1 Bacillota bacterium
CCTGTTTGTGATGCTTGTAACAGTATAATGGAGCATTTACTGACAATATCAGATTCAGAATTTAATGGTGGTACTTATGAAAGATGGTGTCCGGCAGAGTACTCTGAACACATTATGGGAATATCTTACGAGGAAAGGAGAAAAATTCAATCTCCTCTTAATATTCATTTAGGTGATATGGGTAAAATTTTTATATTTGTTTGCAGAAAGTGTAGTGATTGGTCAATAAAGACAGTTTTTCAGTGTAGTTAAGAGTTATAGATTCGTCAGGAATGCCCTCATTTTAATGCTTGGCTGGAACGACTACTTGCGATAGCTGAGAGATGAATTGTATGAAATGTTAATTTGACTTACTTTTTGGGGTTTAATCACATAGATCCTAATTGCAGGGAAAATTTATATTATGAAGGATTACATTGTAAAAAAAGAGAATATGTAACATGTTAAAATTATATCTAGAAAACCTTGGAATATGGTAGTGAGGATGAGCAAACTGTGAATGACCAAAACAATAATTTTCCGAGTATATCATTTTTTAGTGGAGCTATGGGACTGGATTTAGGTCTTGAAGCAGCGGGATTTGATATTCGACTTTGTGTCGAGATTGACAAAGCCTGTCAAAATACTATTCGGAAAAATATTTACCATCTTGGTAAAGAGAAGATTCCTATATTAGGGGATATAACTCAATTATCCTATAAAGAAATTTTATCAGCTTCAGGTCTTGCTAAAGGAGAGGTGGTTCTATTAGCAGGTGGACCCCCTTGTCAAGCATTTAGCACTGCCGGTAAACGTGGTTCAATTAATGACCCTCGAGGAATGCTTGTGCCTAAGTATTTAGAACTGATTAATGATATCCGTCCTAGATTTTTTGTTTTTGAAAATGTTAGAGGAATACTTTCGGCTGCTTTGCAACATAGACCATTAAACCAACGCGGCGCAGGTCATCCACCATTAAGTCCGGAGGAGGAACTGGGAAGCCTGCTTAAGTTAATTATTCTTCCTGGTTTTGAAAAGCTTGGGTATGAAGTGAAGTATGCTCTGGTAGATGTTGCAAACTATGGTTTACCTCAAAACAGGGAAAGGGTGATCTTTGTTGGAAGCAGAGATTACGAGTTTTCTAAGCTTGGTTTAAAGGATTTGATAGAGATAATTCCACCCACTCATTCGAAGGAGGGTAAAAACGGTCTTTTGAAATGGGTTACTTTGGGTGATGTTATTAAAAATCTTAATGAGAGCACTCCAGAATATCAAAGTTATAGTGAAAAAAGAGCAGAAATATTTAAGAAAGTCCCAGAAGGTAAAAATTGGAGATATTTAAGGGATATGTACGGTGATGAGTACTTAAAAGAGGTAATGGGTGGTGCATACAGTTCTGGAGGAGGAAAAGTTGGTTTTTGGCGGCGTTTGTCGTATAGTAAACCAAGTCCAACTCTGACTACGAGTCCTTTGCAGAAAAGTACTGCTTTATGTCATCCAGAGCAAACTAGACCTTTGACGGTTAAAGAATATGCTCGTATTCAAGATTTTCCTGATTGGTGGGAATTTACGGGCTCGGTAAGTCAAAAATATCAACAGATTGGTAACGCAGTTCCTGTAGGAATGGGAAAGGCGATTGGAAAAGGTTTGATTGAAGTTATTAGACGTAATTGTAGTGAGTCTGTAATTTAAACTGGAGGATTCTAGTGTGATTAATTTAGACGAATTAGAAGCAAAGATCTCAGAATTGCTGGATGATTTTTATAGGCGTAGGATGACTAAAATTAATGAATTGAAACTTAATGATACCATCAAAAGAAAAAATCCATATCTTTTTCGAGCTATCGGAGTTGAAAAGGCATCTGAAATAGTTGAGCAACTATTGGCAGCTTATATGAGTTCAAGTGATGAGGGGATTTTTGGTGATGCTTTTTTTGAACCTTTAGCTAAATTTGCATCTGGAGGAGTTGTATCGCCATCTGAAGGAGTAGATATTGCGATTGAAACTGAGACTAAATATATGGCGATAGCTGTAAAAAGTGGGACATCTGTATTTAATGCTGATAGTTGGAAAAAGCAGGTGCAAAATTTCAACTCATTGGAAGCACGTCTTAAAAAGCTGCAGAAATATTTTGACCCCGTTGTTGGATATTCATATGGAAGAAAACAACCTAAAAATGAGACGAAAATACGACATTTGGCAGGACAAGCATTTTGGACTGAGATTACTGGAGACCCTGATTTTTATTTAAGAATCATACAGTTAATGAAAGATAAACCGAAGGAACACTTGTTGGCATACCAAGCAGCATGGAATGCAGCAGTTAATAGATTTACTAAACAATTTATAGATGATTTTTGCAATGAAGATGGTACAATCAATTGGGATAAGTTAACCCAGTTTAACAGTAGCCTCGAAAAACCCAAACTGAGAGTGAAAGCTAAAAAAGATTAATCAAAAAACCTACTTCGTTTTAGTAGGTTTTTTATTTAACCAGCGGTAGCTCAGCGCAGCTAAAGGTTGTTGACAGATCGTAGCAAAGACAACCGG
>JBFYZC010000377.1:0-3191 GCA_041309705.1 Bacillota bacterium
CGTTACAAAAGATCCAAGTAATTGCTGCGACCCACTCGCCAGATATTATTAATGGCAATTGGGATTTGACGCTTGATCTCTTTGAATTAACAGAGGTAAAAGATGAATAGTCTCAAAGCAGCGCGTGATGAACATGGCGTGATTGGTTCAATTAGGCTACAATTAAAATCTCCTTTGGGTAAGAATAAAGTATATGTAATTGTCGAGGGGCAGACTGATCTAAAATTATTTATAAATTTTTTTGATACAGAGCATCAGGTAGATCTTCAACAAGCAAATGGTGGCTGTGAAAAATTAAGAATGATTGTGCTTGAAATCTTGAAAGATACTCCCAATATCATTGGGATTAAAGATGCAGACTTTATGCATTTGAGTCGAGAACAGGAAGTGAGTGAGAATATCTTCTTGACGGATCAGCATGACTTAGAGATGATGCAGATTGCTTCTGATAGTACTTTTTATAAGGTAATTAATGAATACTTGAGCGATGAAAGAGAGCCTTTGGAGTTGCGGAGAAGAGTTTTAATTTCGTTAAGGTTTATTGCTGGTTTGCGCTGGATAAATGAGACGGAAAATTTGGGTCTTAATTTTAAAAATTTAGGGCTTACGGAATCTTATCAGGCACAAGATCTAACGCTTAATCAAACAGCGTACTTGAAGGTAGTCTTGCAAAGATCAGCTAATAAAAAGCGTGAGCTGACTGAAATGGAAGTAGCTGAAAGAATCAATGAGATTAATGATCTCTTTAATCTTTGTAATGGGCATGATTTTCAGAAGGCTTTGGCATTATATATAAATTCATTTGGGAGTAAGGGAATCAAAGAGGAGCAGCTTGGAAGTGCCTTTAGGTTAGCTTATACTTTTAAGGAATTTCAAAAGACTGTTTTGTATCAAAATTTGCAAGCTTGGCAGCTTCAACATAAAAAAAGGTTGTTTGTGGAGAGCGGAGATGGAAATTGAAAAATTAAGAGAAAAGTTTAAAGATGATTTAGTCGGTAGATGGGTTTCTGAGCTTGGTACTTTCAGCAATATAATGGATGAAGAGTGGCTTTTTTATTCAAATGGAAGCGGCGTGATAATTAGCTCAAGTACAGCAAATGGTGATGAGATTGAAGAATTTATTTGGAGAAAGAAGAGTCTGCTTTGTATCGAAATATCATATTCTGAAGCTTTTGAGCATGAATGTGTTTGGCTTGAAACAAAATATGATTTTTGTAAGATTCAAACAGATCGCGGAGTAGTTACGGTTTTAGTACAGATGGATGAGGTTACTGGTGAATTTAAAAATGGTTTTGGCTTGATGGAGACACCATTAATTTATGCAGGAGAGGTCTAAAGTAACCGGACATTTTAAACATGGCAATGAGAGGTAGATGAAGCGTGAAATACGAGTGGTTAGATGAGTACTGTCTCGCAAAAAAAGGAGCAGTCAAAGATTTTAAGGTAGAATGGAATGCAACCCGATATCTGATTGGTGGGAAGATGTTTCTGATGCAAGGTGGCGATAGAAATAATCAGCCGATTGTTACCGTGAAATGTGAGCCGCTCTTTGGACATTCGTTGCGTGAGCAGTATTCGGATATTATTCCAGGATATTATATGAATAAAGAGCATTGGAACTCAGTTTGCCTGGAGGGACATGTGCCTGATGAGGTAGTAAAAGAGATGATTGATATGTCATACGAATTAGTCTTGAATTCATTGAGTAAGAAATTGTATCAAGCGATCATGAGTGGAAAATATTTACACGGAGGCAAAAATGTTTGTTGATAATCGGACTACTTTTTTGAAGCGTAAAGTACTCACTGCAGTTTCAGAGTTGTTTTTTGATGATCGATTGCTTGAAGAGATTGACCGTCTGCCTGCAAAATTGATTCCACGTACTGCCAAGCCGCATCGGTGCTGTATTGAGAAGGATCGGGAGATTATTCGGCAACGAATCATTGCCGCACTGGGATTTGGTCTGGAAGATGAGGAAGAGATTGATATTACCTTACTCTCAGATTATGCCAAGCAGTCTTTAGAACGAGTGATACCTGATGCGACGATTCTTTCCTTTATGGATGAAGGTTGCAAGGCTTGTGTGCAGGTCAATTATTATGTGACCGATGTCTGTCGCAACTGTGTTGCCAAACCATGTATCATGAACTGTCCCAAAGATGCGATTACCGCAGATGAGAAGAAAGCATTGATTAATAGTCAGAAGTGTATTAACTGTGGTGTCTGTCTCAAAGTCTGCCCGTATCATGCAATTGTTTATGTGCCTGTACCCTGCGAGGAGTCCTGTCCTTCGGGAGCAATTCATAAGAATGAGTTGGGCAGAGAAGAGATTGATTACTCGAAATGTATCTATTGTGGTAAATGTATGAAAGCCTGTCCGTTTGGTGCAGTGGTGGAGAAGAGTCAGATTATTGAGGTGATTGGGAAGCTCAAGTCAGAACAACCATGTGTGGCAATGGTCGCGCCAGCAATCGCGGGACAGTTTCCGGTACGGATTGGTCAGTTAGCTACCGCGATCAGGAAATTGGGCTTTGATTATGTAGTCGAAGTGGCACTAGGAGCAGATCGAACCACTGAGGTTGAAGCCGCGGAGTTTGTGGAGCGGATGGAGCAGGGAGAAAAGATGATGGGGACTTCCTGCTGTCCTTCGTATATTGAGGCAGTGAAGAAACATGGTCAGGAGTTTCAAAAGTATGTCTCACATGCTAAAACCCCAATGGTCTATACGGCGGAGATCGTGCAAGAAAAGTTGCCGGATGCAGTGAAAGTCTTTATTGGGCCATGTGTGGCGAAAAGACATGAAGCACTAGAAAGTTCAGTGGTGGATTATGTGCTGACCTTTGAAGAACTAGGAGCGCTGCTGGCGGGCAAAGGCGTAGAGCTTGCGAGTTGTGCGACAGCTGATTTTGATCTGGGCTTGCCTACTAATGAAGGACGTGGTTATCCGGTCAGTGAAGGGGTAGCTGGCGCGGTGAGTAAGAAATTAGCCGAGTCAGGTCAGGCAGAGCTATTAAAGCCAGCCTATATCAACGGATTTACTCGCAAGAATCTTTCATTACTAAACATTTATGCGCGTGGCAAAGCGCCCGGCAATCTGATTGAAGTGATGAGCTGTGAAGGTGGCTGTCTCTCCGGACCCTGTGTACTGGCAAATCCGAAGACGGCGCGGGGTAAACTGGATGAATTTTTGG
>JBFYZC010000378.1:0-2513 GCA_041309705.1 Bacillota bacterium
AAGCTTGCTGAGGTGAACCCCAGACCAATCTCCACCCCTTTAATCGCCGGAATACTCATCAGAGCTCCTGCTAGTCTGCTATCAAGTTTCCTTTCCCAGTGTACATGACTTCCCAGACCTACTGGAACTCCAGTAGCAATCACTTCCACCACTCCACCCAAACTATCTCCAGCAGCTTTGGCAGCCTCGATCTCGGCAATCATCTTTTCTGATGCATGTGGATCTGGGGTCGAGACTGGTGAATTATTTACTTGAGTTTGATATGTATGTAAATCTTCTGGAATCTCAGTCGCCACTACCTTACCAATCTGCAAGACCCCACTCAAAACTTCAATTCCAAACTGATGCAGTAACTGTCGCGCTACTGCTCCCACTGCCACACGAGTGGCAGTCTCACGTGCACTGGCACGTTCTAAAATGTTACGCAGATCACGTTGTTGATATTTCAAAGCTCCCGCGAGATCAGCATGTCCGGGACGTGGTTTGGTGAGAACTGCTTCAATTTTAGCAATTCTATCATCAGCAGCAATCTCCACCTCACCCTCACTAGCTTGACCCTCAATTGCCATAGCTCTCTGCCAACGTTCCCAATCACGATTCTTGATCTGTAACGTAATTGGCGAACCGAGTGAAAAACCATGTCTCACTCCCGAGAAGATCTCTAATTGATCACCCTCGATCTGCATCCGTCCTCCACGACCATAACCCTTCCGTCTTCTGGTAAGATCTTGTTGCAATTCATTAATTGATAAAGGTAATCCAGCCGGAAAACCCTCAATAATCGCAGTTAATGCTGGTCCATGTGACTCACCTGCTGTTAAAAATCGAATCATTAGCCTCTCCTCTATTTACATATATTTAGCTCAAAAAGAGCTGCTCTATTTTTCTTTAGCCTACCAAAATTATAATGTAAATTTGAAAATAACGCAAATTATTTTAGCACTGAACTATATACTTTCCGATAAAAATCTTTCATTATATCGAGCAAAAATATCCAGCGTATTAAGGATTTTTTACGAAGATAAAATGAATTAGATTTTTGGAAAGTATATATATATTTTCTAATAAAGACCTCTTATTTTATTGAGTGAAAATATATAAAAAATTCTTACTCAAGACCCATTAAAACTTAATGGAAAGAATCTTCCAGCTTTTTCATCACCTATTTTTAACAATTCTTTAGCAGGTTTTTAAAGAATAATCGCGAATAACAGGAAGAAATTATATTAAGCATCTAAATGGCTGGCATAATCACACTATGTCATTTATATACTATGCCATTTATGCGAGAACTTAAAGGAGTGAACTTATGTCACACGTTTTTCGACAATATGATATTCGCGGGGTAGTTGGTACTGACCTATCCGATAATTTTGTCGCAGATCTTGGCAAGGCGATGGCAACTTTTTACAAACGTCGTCATGTAGAAACCATTAGTATTGGTTATGACTGTCGCTTAAGCTCTAAACCATTTCGTGATCTCTTAGTCAACAGTTTACTTGAGTCTGGTATTAATGTCTACGATATCGGGATGTGTCACACCCCACTCGTCTATTTCTCACTCTTTAATCTACCAGTTGGTGGTGGAGTAATGATCACTGGGAGTCACAATCCTCCCAATGAAAATGGCTTTAAAATCTGTCTTGGTAAAACCACTATCCACGGCGAAGAGATTCAAGAACTCCGTGAGATCATGGAAGCTAAAGAATATCAAACTGGTCAAGGAAAACTCACTAAATATTCCTTGATTCCAGAATATCTTAAATACTTAAAAACAATCTTCAACCCAGGAACAAAACCAGTTAAAGCAGTGGTTGATGCAGGTAATGGTACTGGTAATTTAACTGCAATCGAACTCTATCGCAGTCTGGGATGGGAGATTATCGAGCTCTATTCTGAGCCCGATGGAAACTTCCCCAATCATCATCCCGATCCTACCGTACCAGAAAACTTAGTTGATCTAACTGCCAAAGTTAAAGAAACTGGTGCTGATATTGGAATCTCACTTGATGGTGATGCAGATCGGATTGGAGTCATTGATGCTCAGGGTCGAATTCTCTGGGGTGATCAATTAATGATCCTCTTTGCCAAAGATATTATCAAACACCAACCAGGCGCAAGAATTATTGGTGAGGTTAAGTGCTCACAAACCATGTTTGACCGAATTAAAGCCATGGGTGGCGAGCCGATTATGTGGAAAGTAGGTCACTCACTAATCAAAGCCAAGATGAAAGAGGCTGGGGCATTACTAGCAGGCGAGATGAGTGGTCATCTCTTCTTTGCAGATCGTTACTATGGTTATGATGATGCCGTCTATGCTGGTGGACGGATCCTGGAAATTCTCTCCCAAGCAGCAGAAAGCTTAGTACAAATGGTCGACGACCTACCCAAAACCTTCTCCACACCAGAAATTCGCTTTGACTGTCCCGAAGATAAGAAATTCCGTACGGTTGAAGTCTTAGTTGAGCATTTTAAAACTCAATATGAGGTAATTGATATTGATGGCGCACGGG
>JBFYZC010000379.1:0-8906 GCA_041309705.1 Bacillota bacterium
TGTGTCCCTGCCAAAGTAGTGATCAAAATCAAAGGGCAGGCAAACCAGACTGATGCGGTTACCTATTAAAATCGAGGTGTAGCTCACTTGCTTAGTACAAAAAAGATGGTCTTTCTCTCCTTAATGGTCTCGCTCTCGCTCGTCCTCTCGTTAATCGACGCCCGAATTCCTCTCTTGGCAGCTGTTCCCGGAATCAAACTTGGTCTTGCCAGTATCATTACCTTGGTTGTTTTGAACTTCTTTGGCTGGAAAGCAACCTTTTTGGTTCTGGTCATTCGTTCCTTTCTCGCTTGGTTTTTTCACGGTAGCCCGATTGCGCTGGCTTTAAGCCTGATTGGTGGTAGTCTGAGTCTGCTATTTATGACACTGCTTTTTAAAGGATATCCCAAATATTTCAGTCTGATTGGAATCAGTGCGGTGGGTGGTGCCAGTCATAATCTAGGACAGTTAATCGCCGCCAGTCTTCTGATTCAAACTCCCGCACTCTTCAATTATCTTCCTTATCTCTTAATCGCCGGAGTTCTCTCTGGACTCTATATCGGATTTATCAGTTATCATCTTTGTAAAATATTAAATGAAAAAAAAATCTTGTAACGCAGTCGCGCTACAAGATTTTTCCTTATTCACCATCATCCAGTTTACGAATCGCCATTGTCGGGCAGACTTTGGTACACTCGCCACAATTAGTACATTTCTGATAATCTATCTTCGCTAGTGTCCCCTCCATGCTAATCGCCCCACTCGGACAGGTTTTAACACATTTCGTGCAACCAATGCAGCCGACCTCACAATTTCTCTTGGTGACTGGTCCTTTATCTTTGGAGCGACAGACTACCGCGTACTTCTTCTCCTTCGGTACCATCTCAATCAACTGTTTCGGACAGGCAGCAACACACTTCATACAAGCACGACAGCGATCCTCGATCACCCGCGCTACTCCACCAACGATTACTATTGCATTAAAAGGACAGGCAGCAACACAATTCCCGTGTCCCAGACAGCCATAACTACAAGCTTTATGTCCCCCAAACAGCTGCGCTGCCGCAGTACAATCATTGATTCCTTGGTAGTAGTATCTTTCCTCACTCACACTACAGCGACCATTGCAAAGGACTCGAGCCGTTTTGCGTTCAACATGTTGGGCGGCAATCCCTAATATTTCAGCAATCTGCCCTGCCAACACCTCGCCCCCCACCGGACAGGCATTCGAAGGAGCAGTCTTTGCCACCACTGCGTTCGCATAGCCATCACAACCCGGAAAACCACAAGCGCCACAATTTGCCCCAGGCAAAACCTCACGTACGCGAACCACTTTTTCATCAACTTCAACTGCAAAGACTTTCGCGGCATAAGCTAGTCCAATTCCCAATGCTGCCCCCATGCTTCCGATGATCAGTGCAGCTAAGATTATCTCAGAGAACATCACGTTCCCCCCTAACTATTCTATTATGAATATAAAAGCCGATCTTTTAAGAATCGTTGCCCACTAAATGCTGCTATCTTTTCCGAAAAAATCCTCCCTTTCGGAATTTTTTCTGAAAAAGCATCATTAAGTTGGCAGCCGATCTTTACTTTATCAGTCCCTGAAAGCCAAAGAAGGCTAAGGAGACCAGAGAAGCAGAGATCAGCGAGATCGGAAAACCTTGCAGACTTTCAGGAATATCAGAAAACTCCAGACGCTCTCTGATTCCGGCGAATAAGACGATGGCGAGCGTAAATCCGACCCCTGCAAAAGCTCCATATAATACTGCATTGAGCAGATCAAAACCTTTTTGTATATTAATAATACAGACTCCCAAGACGGCGCAGTTCGTAGTGATTAATGGTAGATAGACTCCCAAAGCTTGATAAAGTGCCTGACTGGTTTTTTGAATTACTAGCTCGACAAACTGTACCAAGGCAGCAATTACTAAGATAAAACTGATCGTCTGTAGATACTGCAGGTGAAAAAGCTTTAAAATATACTCCTGTACCAGCCAGGTCACTCCCGAAGCTACCGTCATTACAAAGATTACTGCCAAACCCATTCCTAGTGCAGTCTCGGTTTTCTTCGAGACTCCCAGAAAAGGACAGATTCCTAAGAATTTTACCAGGACAAAATTCTCAATCAAGACTGCTGCCAAAAAAGCAGTAATAATATTTTGTATCATCTAGTCTCACCCTTCCTTTCCCAAGAGTTTTCTGCAATGTCCATCACAGCCCGCGCAGCCTGACGGTTTAACTTTAATGGATGAGAATTGATTGACCAGACCAATCAAGAGTCCAAATGCCAGAAATCCTCCTGGAGGTAAGATCATGATCAAGGCAGGGCTAAAAGCTTTCCCAAAGAGTTGCAGACCAAAGAAACTGCCATTCCCCAAGATCTCTCGAAAACCACCCATAATCAGCAAGGCACCAGTAAAGCCAAGCCCCATCCCCAGACCATCAATGATCGATGCCAGCGGTGGATTCTTGGAAGCAAAAGTTTCGGCACGAGCCAAAATAATACAGTTTACCACGATCAACGGAATAAAAATTCCTAATGCTTGATCAAGAGCTGGCACGTATGCTTTCAGTAACAACTGCACAATCGTTACAAAACCAGCAATAATCGTCACATAAGCCGGAATTCTCACTTTGGCAGGAATAAACTTTCTAAGCAATGAGACCATCAAGTTTGAACCAATCAAAACTGCGGTAGTAGAGATACCCATACCTAAAGCATTAAATGCTGAAGTGGTCACCGCTAGCGTCGGACACGTTCCCAAGACCAGACGTAAGGTGGGATTCTCATCAATGATCCCATTTTTAAAAGTCTTCCAGATACTCATCAGTTGCCACTTCCCTTCTGTGAGATTTCGCGCGTTAATTCAAGCGAAGCCTGTACTGCCGAGGTAACTGCTTTGGAGGTAATTGTAGCTCCACTGATTGCTTGAATCTCGTAGTCGGTGGCGGGAGTCTGTTTGACTACGGTTAATGCCTGACTTGGTTTCTTCCCGAGATACTGACCCCAGAAGCTCCGCTCCGCTGCTTTACTCCCCAAACCAGGAGTCTCTTGGTTATCGCCAATCTTTACCCCAAGAATCTTACCCTCAGTAGAGATCCCCACAATTACATTAATCTCGCCCGCGTAACCCTTAGGCAAAGCACTAAAGACGTAGCCGGTTAACTCTTGTCCTTGATAACCAGCATAAACTGCTTCAATTAAATGATTCGAATCAGCAATTTTCACTGACTCAAAACGCTCTGCGGCAGCTAAAACCTCTTTGCGTGACGCCTCATCAGCCAGCTGTTTTCGCTTAGCGATTACATCTGAGGTTAGACTATTCACCAAAGCAAGACAGAAGGCAGTTCCAAAACAGATCACCAAGAGCGACAGGGTGGGTTTAATCATCTCACGCATGTTTCGCACCCCCAAACCCTTTGGGAATTGTATAGCGGTCGATCAAGGGCACTACTAAATTCATCAGCAGAATTGAGTAAGAAACCCCTTCAGGATAGCCACCATACAAACGAATAATCGCAGTAATTAGTCCACACCCACAGCCCATAATGATCTTACCTTTAAATGTAACTGGTGAGGTCGTGTAGTCAGTTGCCATAAAAAACGCCCCCAACATCAGACCACCTGCTAATATATGATAAAGAAAATCACCGGTAAAAGGCGTCTTACCACCCAAAATCCAAGTGAATAAACCAACCGTTGCAATGAAACTTACCGGAATCTCCCAGGTAATCACTTTACGAAACAACAGATATCCCGCTCCCAAGAGTAACGCTAATGCCGAAGTCTCACCAATACAACCGCCCACATTTCCCAAGAAAAGATTGAATAACGACGGTAGTTTTCCCACCGCTTCGCCACCTTTTAATAACGCTAACGGCGTCGCCGAACCAACACTATCAACTCCAGGAATAACCCAGCTGGTCATCGGTACCGGCCATGAAGCCATCAAAAAAGCACGTGCAGCCAAAGCGGGATTCATAAAATTATGACCTAATCCCCCGAAAAGTTGTTTAACAATAATAATTGCAAACAGCCCACCAATAAAGGCCGCCCATAAAGGTACTTTTGGAGAAAGGTTAAACGCCAATAAAACTCCAGTTACAACAGCACTTAAATCATTAGTAGTACTAGACTTCTTCATCCATCGATTCGTCAGATACTCACCCAGCACACAAGCAACTACTGTGGTCAAGATTAATAGTGCGGCAGCTAATTTAAAAAAGAATAAAGCAGCAATCCCTGCCGGAACTAACGCAATAATCACGTCCAACATAATCTGGCGTGTACTGGTGCCACTGTGAATATGTGGTGACGAGCTTACTAATAAGTTACCTTGCATCTCGATTTTTCATCTCTTTTCTTTTAGCTTTAAACATTGCATCTTCTTTACTTTTTATCCAATCCCAAACGCTTAATCTCACTTTTCGCATAACGTACTGATTGTACCAGATTTCTTCCCGCTGGACAGACATAGGAGCAGCAACCACATTCAATACAGTTATACAGATGATACTGCAAACTCTCGGCTAATTTCCCCCGGGTTACACAAGCATTAATCTGTAATGGCATTAACTCCATCGGACAAGCCGCCACACATTTGCCACAACGAATACAAACGCTCTCTGGGGTAGCTTTCGTCTCCTCTGCGGTTAATGCCAGTAACGCATTGGTCTGTTTCAAGACTGGATTCTCCGGTGAGAATTGAGCTACTCCCATCATTGGACCACCCATAATAATCTTCTGCGGCTCAGTCGTAAAACCACCACAAAATTCAAAGACTTCTTTTAAGGGAGTTCCAATTAAAACCTCAACATTCATTGGAGTTTTCACTGCTCCACCCTCAACGGTGACTTTCTTTTTAATCAGCGGCAATCCGGTTTTAAGATAACTTGCTAAGAATGAGACAGTATTCACATTCTGTACCAGTACTCCGACTTCAGCAGGTAAAGCCCCCATCGGAACGGTACGCCCCGTCACCGCATAGATCAACTGTTTCTCGCCACCCTGCGGATAACGTGTCTTTAAGGAGACTACTTCAACCCCGGGAAACTCTCTGGCAAGCTCACGTAATTTCTGAATCGCTGTGGGCTTGTTCGCCTCAATCCCGAGATAAGCCTGTTTAATCCCGGTCAACTCCATTACCAGCTTGATTCCTTCCAGAATTCCCTCTGGATTCTCGATCATCTCACGATAGTCCGCGGTAATGTATGGTTCACACTCCGCACCATTAATCACCAGCAAGTCCAGCTTCTTATCTGGGGGTGGATTTAATTTCACCTGAGTCGGAAAACCCGCCCCACCCAGACCAACAATGCCTGATTCTTTAATCTTCTCTAACAGTGCGGTTCGCTCTAACTTACCCAAAGGTTTTACTGATTCATGGAGTTCTTGCTGACCATCTGGGGTAATCTCAACCGCCATCACCTCAGCTCCATTGGAATAAAGAATTGGCTTGACATCAGCAACTATTCCCGAAACACTGGCATGAATTGGGGCAGAGATGAATGATTCGGCAGCACCAATCTTTTCTCCCACTAAAACACGGTCACCCTTCTTCACCAATGGAGTACAGGGTGCTCCGATATGTTGCAACATCGGAATTATTACCTTAGAAGGCAAGGGCATTTTTACTGTAGCAAGCTCGGCTGTTTTCTTATGATGCGGCGGCTCAATACCACCTCGAAAGATCTTCACTGAAGTTGGCACATTTAAACACCTACTTTTCTAGTTATTTTATATATTTCCACTATATATTTTCCGCTAAAGATCTTTCATTGATATCGCAGATAAAATGGATTAGATCTTTCGGAAAATATACAAAGAACTGGGGAAAAATATATTCATTTCAGGTTACAAAAAACCACAACTTTGTTATAATAATGTTTAGTATATATATTGAACTAATCTCAGACGTCAGATTAAAAATTTACTCAAGCAGAGCTTTTTATCTCCCAAGTGATCTTTTCAATCCAAATTCAAGTATAAAACATTTTTTAAATTTTTGCTACATTTTTTTAACCAAAAAAACAATTAAGGATTAACTGATGCTTAAAATAGTCGATTTAGTCTATCAAGCTCCCGAGCACTCAAGCAAGCTGATCAATCATTTAAATTTAGAACTTAAGCCCAGTGCAACATTTACCATGATTACAGCTAATTCACTCCAGAGTATTACTCTAGCCAAGTTACTCAATGGTCTATTAATCCCCACCTCTGGAAAGATCACGCTTGATGGATTAAACAGCTCGTTTCCCGAAACACACTTAGCACTGCGCCAGAAAATCGGAGTGATCTTTTCCAACCCACAAGCACAACTCATTGGCAGTACCATTGATGAAGAAGTTATCTTTGGTTTAGAAAATCTCGCCTTAAACTCTACCGAGATCGAGCAACGTCTCCAAGCGGCATTAACTGCTACAGATTTAACAGGAGTAATTTCAACCCCGAGTAGATTGCTAACGAAATTTGAACAAAAAAAGTTACTGCTCGCCAGTTTCCTCGCCATGCATCCAGCCGTATTGGTGTTGGAGGACTTTTTCACCAATTTAACTCAAGCTGAGACTGTTAGTTTGCAAGAGTTAGTCCAAACATTACAGCACCACTACCAGTTCACGCTGGTTAATCTGTTTTCAAATGGGCAACTCACTCCTAAAATCGGGCAAGTTATTTATCTACCTGACGCGCAGCCTTCCCTACCATCAAAAAAAATTGAGCCTGTCTTAACCAGCTCTCAGATTAACCAAAATACTACAGCTCAATCTAGTTTCAGCCAAAATTCCCCTCAGTCAATCTCCAGCTCACCACTTCAGCAACTCGACCCACGTTTAAAAATATTAATGTTACTGCTTTTATTAGGTTTGACCATTATCATTAATCAACCAAGCATCCTTAGCTCCTGGGTTATTCTATTACTCATTATTTCCCGCATCGCGCGAATCACCCGACATCAACTGAGACAGAAACTGAAAGCAGCAACGTTCTTCATTCTGACCGCAACTTTGGTAGTGCTTTTTACTACTGATGGCAATAGAATTCATCCTTTACTGCCAATCTCAATTACTGGAATTACTGGTGCAATTATCATCAGTCTCAAAATAATCCTACTAATCTTGAGTTCCTTCATCTTTACCAGTACCACCAGCTCACTCGCGACTGCCAAGGGGATTACTACTTTACTTAAACCGTTCGGCAGATCAAACAGATTAAAAATTTTGGCTAATCAATTTGGATTAATGCTTGCCTTGGCACTACGCTTTATCCCGATTATTCTGGAAGAAAGTGAAGTTTTACTGAAACAACAGACGACCAGAGCTCAAAATTTATTACATAAAGCACAGGGCTATTTATCAATCATTCTGCCTTTATTCATTAACTGTCTTGAAAAAGCAGACGAATTAGCGGTTGCCATGGAAGCACGAGGTTATCATCCATCATTCACGAGAAGCAGTTATCGCAGCTTCAAAATCACCCCACAAGACCTGTTCAGCTTGGGAATTTTGCTTGGTCTAATCATTATCTCAATTGTGCTGGAGGCTGGAGGCTAGATTCACTCCCCCTGCGCTGCGCGCTTTCCCCTCAGTGAGGGGGATTTGGTTTAGGTGCAAGGAGAAAACTTAGCTGTGGAATAGAGATATTTTGCTATTTGTTACCTGTATTTTATTTTGTAGGGGCAGGTCACCGTGCCTGCCCCTACAGGATACATCCATCAACTCCACCTCTCAAGCTCCCACGCCTGCTCCCAACCCTAATCCCCCTCTCCGAGGGGGAAAATGCGAAGCATAGGGGGAGTGCATCCCTACATCAACCTCCCATCTCCTGTTTCTAACTTCGCGCATCCCACCCACTTCCAACATCTATATTGGGTGAAGTACACCCCTCTCGCTTCTCGCTTCTCACTTCCAACATCCTAAACAGGTGGTCGCGAGATCCTCCAAGGCGGTCGCGAGATCCTCCAAGGCGGTCGCGTAGAGACGCACGGCGGTGCGTCTCTACAGGCAATCATTTAGGATTGCCTATTTTTAGGTATAAAAAAACCAGAAATCCTCGTTCAAAAGAATTTCCGGTATCAATGTGGAGATTTTACATTACCAGTTTGCTAATTGGTCCTTGTGGATCAATCAGATCCATAATTGCCTGATAAGGAATGAAGAACTCTAACACCCCATAAGCCCCTGGAGTATAAACATAAGGTTGATAATAGATCACTAAACGATCTGGAGTTAAATAGTAGTCCTCGTCTGAAGTCACTCCTTTAAATGGCTCAAGCATGGGAATCTGTTCTGCCACAATCTGCGCCTCAATGATCGCATTAAGTCTGGTCTGATAGTCAACTCCTGGCTTAAACAACTCATCAAAAGAATACTTATGTCCGTTATTCAAAGATAAAGTGACCGAGGTATATTTGCTCACCCCGTGCGCCGCATTTTGCGGAAAATAATAATCTTGAAATTTCACGCTCAATACTGAGTTCATGTTAACTGTTACCTGATAACTACTCGTTGCCTCAATAATACTACTGCCAGGATCCCAATCCGGAATAGCTTGATAAGCCGTCTCTTTTAAAATTCGATTAATCTTCTGACGCAAATCTTTGCTACACAGATTGGTGACACGTGGATAAGTAGTACCTTCCTGTTTCAACATCGCCTCAGTATCATGATGATGATGTTTCTTTGCTGACATCTGCTGCCACCTCCATATAGTTTTGGTGATACTAGCCTATGTCCGCGCGAGGCAAAAGGTGTAAGGTTTCTCAACTTATTTCCGATAAACCGTCTGATCAGCCACTCCCGCCAGAGTAAATGCCTCCTGACGTTCGATGCAAGTACCGCATTTACCACAATGGAGCTCGCCACCCTCATAACACGACCAGGTTGCTGCCATCGCTTGATAAATCCCTAATTCCGCGCCACGCTTGACA
>JBFYZC010000380.1:0-5642 GCA_041309705.1 Bacillota bacterium
CGAAAGACATCTATACCAGAGGTCATTGTCAGCGGGTAATGGAGTATGCAGTGAAGATTGCTAGTGAGCTTGATCTGACACCGGATGAGATTACTCAGTTAAAGTACGCGGCTCTCTTGCACGACATTGGTAAGATCGGGATTGATAGTATCATTCTGAACAAACCTTCGCGCTTGACTGATGATGAGTATGCCGAGATCAAGAAGCATCCGCAGATTGCTTATAATATTCTTGTGCCAGTTAAGTTTCTGGAGGATTCGTTACCCGGAGTGATGCAGCATCATGAATGGTTTAATGGTAAAGGTTATCCGCAAGGCTTGGCAGGAGAAGAAATCTCTTTGTTTGGCAGGATTTTATGTGTAGTGGATGCTTTTGATGCGATGACTAGTGATCGGTCTTACCGTAAAGGAATGCCGATAGAGATGGCATTGCTGGAGCTGAGGAAGAATAAAGGAGTTCAGTTTGATCCGATTTTGGTAGAGATCTTTATTAAAATTGTACAACAAGAGCAGCAATTGTCAGATGAAATTGCCCAGTAAAAGTGAAGTTGATTTTTGAAAGGAGGTGATGAAAGTTTGTTAACTGGAGTAGATAATTTATTAGTAAATGCTGGAATCAAGCCAAACGAACCAAAAAGACCAGAGGTTGAGGGAAGAGAAGCGAAGTTGTTTCGAGAGATCCTGGCGGTGCAAAATGAAAAATTAACGTCAAATGAATCAGCGGCACAGTTGTTGACAGAATCAGATCAAGTGCAGGATCTTTCGTTACTAGCTGAATCAGGAAATTCAAAAACAGCTTTACTGAATGAATCAACTTTAAGTGAATTTTTTAAATTAAAGTTGAATCTGGCAGCAGAGGAAGTTGCAGCAGAAAAAGAGACTGATGAAATGCTTCAGCAGAGTGCGGGCAATCAGGAACTTTTAGCCTGGGTAGGAAATCTTGGCTTGAAATTACCACTGCTATTCTCGCCTGAGCTTGCGGCGGATAATCCTGGAGCTGAGACTTTGGTAGAGGGAGTGACCCCACTGGTAGTAACTGGATTAGCGGCAGCGCAAGGTGAAAATCCACTTGGATTAGTTGATTTGGGACAGCAAAAAACAAGTAGCGCAGAAGAGAAAACTAAAGAAGCTCTGCCGATACCAGCAATACTGACTGAAGAATTTGTTGCTCAAGAAGCAGCATTTAGTCTGGAAAAGCTAATTAATAGCTTGGGTGAGCAAGAGCAGCGAAGCACCAATTCAATTCCAGCCAAGCCAGTAGTAGCGGAGTCGGTATTAGTAATGCCGGTAATCTCGAGCGAGCAACTCGTTAAATCAGTTGCTTTACGTGAGTACCAAGCGGGAGAAAATAATAAAAAATCAGTTGGGTTGGTTGAAACATCGAATTACTGGTCTGACTTGGGTATTAGTGAATTAAAGCTGGGTGATTCACGTAGTAAATTGTTTGATTCAACCTTGGTAGCACCACTGGTGAAAGTGAAAGTAGAGCCGGATGTGTTAGCGGAGAATGAAATGAGGTTAGCTGATCTCGTCAAATTCTCTGGAGGATCAGGGAAGACAGATGGGTTAATTGAGTTAGCCAAAGAATTTGCAGTACCGCTGGTACAGTCAGAAGCAGCTGCCCCAAAAGAGACTGGTGTAGATTATAATCTGGTATTCTCAGAACAACTGGCGAAAATGGAAACAGGCATGGCGGAAGTCAGTGCACAGCAGTTGGAAAATGTAGAACAGGTAGATGCCAAGGAGCTTTTTCCACAAATTATTGAGCGTGCCAAAGTGATGGCAACAGGTGGTCTTCATGAGATGGAAGTTAATTTGCAACCAGAACATTTGGGAAAGTTACAGCTGAAGATCTCAATGGAAAATCAGGTGGTGACCGCGCATTTTCTGGCGGAATCAGAACGGGTCAAAGAGATTATTGAGACTAATCTGAATCAGTTGCGTCAGAAATTGTATGAAGCAGGCTTACAGATTGATCAGTTGCAGGTAAATCTGGGAGGTCAAGGCAGTAGTGGTTATCAACAGTCTACATATGCTGGGGCAGATTATTTTGGTAATCGTACTAAACAGGTAAACAAAGTGATGCCAAGCGAGACTAACAGTCTGGAAAGTTTAGCATCACCTAAAGCTTGGTCAACTGGAGCCATCGACTTTATCGCATAGTTATAGTTTGGCTGAAAGCTTACGGACACTTTAACTGAAATAATTCCGAAACAGAGGATTATTTTAGTTAAGATAGTGGGAGTTAGCGTTCAACAATACGTATAGTTTGGCTGAAAGCTTACGGACACTGCTCCACAAAAAATTCCGAGATAAAGGATTTTTTGAGGAGGAAAGTGGGAGTTGGCTTTCGACAATACGCATAGTTCGGCTGAAAGCTTACGGAAGGAGGTGTTGTGGGATGTCAGTGAGTGCGGTTAATAACAGTGTAACCTTGAATGAAACACAACGAACTATTAAAAAAACACTTGGTAAAGATGATTTTTTAAAACTACTGGTGACCCAGTTGCGTTATCAAGATCCTTTGAATCCGATGGAGGATAAGGAATTTGTTGCCCAGACTGCTCAGTTTACCAGTTTGGAACAGATGCAGAATATGGCACAAACAGTGCAGATGCAGCAGAATATGGGACTGCTGGGGAAAGAGATTAAAGCCGAGGTTACCAAGGATAATGGTAGTCAGGAATTGGTTTACGGGAGAGTAACTGCAGTACGTCAATCAGGGAGTGAGTTTTATCTGACTTTAAATGATGGTAATACGGTAAAATCAACTGAGATTCAGTCAGTCTTGGGTGAAGATGGTCTTTATCAAGAAGCATTAGGTATGATTGGACATCGGGTGAATGTACGGGAGTATAATGCAGCTCAATTACCCACTGGAGCGACACATCAGGCATTAATTATTAATGTACGTCTTGAGGAAGGTCAGATTAAACTGGAGACTAGTACGGGAGAGTCGTTGCAGTTAAGAGATATTCTTAGTATCGTACCTGAGGAGATGGGTGTATGAGCGAGAAGATCTTTATTCGACCACCACAGTTAGGTGGGATTACCACAACCAATAAACCAACGACCTCTCCGAGCAGTAATTCGGGGACTGATTTTGCGGAGATTCTTGCCAAACAATTGGGGCAGGATGAACTGAAATTCTCGGCGCATGCCTTGAAACGTCTGGAGTCGCGCCAGATTAAGCTGAATCAAGCAGAGCTTGCTTTGTTGCAAGAAGCAGTCAAGAAGGCTGAGGCCAAAGGAGCCAAGGAATCATTAATTTTGATGGAAAAATTGGCATTAGTAGTCAGTATTAAGAATCGTACGGTAATCACGGCAGTTGATGGTAATAGCCTTAAGGATAATGTCTTTACCAATATTGATAGTGCGGTGATTGTAAAATAAGCTTACTTAAATGAGGCTGGACCCCGCATATGGGGAAGCCTCCCTCGCTGATTGATTGAAGCGAGAAAAAATAGGAGGTTGAAGTAGCGATGATGCGTTCGATGTTTGCTGGGGTTACCGGTCTGCGTAACCACCAGATTCGCATGGATGTGATTGGCAATAATATTGCTAATGTCAATACAGTTGGCTATAAAGGCGGTCGGGTTAATTTTCAGGATACTTTGAATCAGGTTTTGCGTGGTGCTTCTGCGCCTCAAGGAGATCGTGGTGGGATTAATGCCTTACAAGTTGGTTTGGGAATGACGCTCGCGAGTATTGATATAGTTCAGACACAAGGTAATCTACAAAATACTGGTAAGATTACTGATGTTGCAGTTCAGGGAGATGGCTTCTTTATTTTAAGTGATGGGATGCGCCAGTATTATACCCGAGCGGGAAATTTTAATCTGGAAGCAGACGGATGGTTGACTAACCCCTCGAATGGGTTGATTTTACAAGGCTGGCTGGCAGATGCAAACGGGGATATTAATACCAATACACCAGTAGATGGAATTCGACTCCCGATTGGACAGACGATTGCGCCAATTGCGACTACCAGTGTTGAGTTTGGTGGGAATATGGATTCTGAGACTAACAGTGAATTGAGTTATGCTTCAATGAATATCTCTGATGGTCCTCATGCCGCGACTGTCGAACTGGAATTGATTCCAGTCGGGTTTAATCAGTTTCAATATAATGCGATTGTCTCTAATGGCAGTATTACTGGCGGGACGAATGGTAGCGGGATTATTACCTTGAATCTGGATGGAAGTATTGCCAATGTCTCGGGCGCTGATTTTCAAGTTACTCCTACCGGGAGCGGTGCTTCGCCGATTACAATTCACGTACCACGTTTGAATACCCCGGATGGTGGCAGCTTTATCTCTGATAAAGCAATCTCTCAGACCTTGAATCTTTCACCTACTTTTGCCGGAGCAGGCACTTATACGAGTACGGTCGATGATGAGCAGGGCAATAGTATGACGCTTACTTATGATGTGGTTTTGAATGGTGGAAATACATACGATTGGACAATTACCGGCGTGGCGGGTGGAGCGCTAGCACCAGGAAGTGCCAGTACTGGTTCGTTTGACTGGACTTTATTGAGTGGAATTAGTAATGCCACGGGGAAAGTAGTGGTGCGCTCGACTGCCGCTGCTTTAGATGTGACGATTGATTCATCGCCGAATGCTCCTGGATATCCATCTTTTCGGGTAGTTACTAAGGAAGGTGAATTTCCAAGTACTTTTGCGGCAGCAAAATCGTTAGTCACGACCACCAGAGTTTATGATTCATTAGGACAGCCACATACTTTGACCACTACGGTGACCAAGAGTGCTGATAACGCTTGGAGTTGGGAGACGGTTGATGATGCGAATAATCCAATTGGAAATGGCGATCTGCTCTTTAGTAATGCAGGTGCTTTGGTAGGGGCAACTGGTGGACCGTTAACTTTTGTGCCGGCTGGTGCTAATCCAATTTCGATTATGCCAGATTTTACTGAAGTAACGCAGTATGCTTCACAAAATTCTGAGATTACCTCACCATTTCAAGATGGGTTTCCAATGGGACAGTTGCAGAATTTTAATATTGATAAAGTAGGGAACGTGGTAGGAGTCTTTTCTAATGGAATGAATCAGGTTCTGGGGCAGATTGCGCTCGCTAATTTTACCAATCCGGCAGGTCTGATGCGTAGTGGCGAGACAATGTTTGAGGAATCAAGTAACTCGGGTAGTGCTCAGGTTGGTCAGGCGGGACAGAATGGACGTGGCTTGATTACCCCGGGAGCAATTGAGATGTCGAATGTTGATCTGTCCCAGGAGTTTACCGATATGATTGTTACGCAACGTGGTTTTCAAGCGAATTCTAAGATCATTACTACTTCGGATGAGATGCTGCAAGAGCTGGTAAATCTAAAACGTTAATTTTCGAAGATAATCCGAGGTGAGAATGATGATTTTAGTAATGCGGCTGAATAATCAGGAATTTTATCTTAATCCACATTTAATTGAGACGATTGAAGCAACCCCAGATACAGTGATCACTTTAGCAAGTGGTAAGAAATTGGTGGTAAAAGATTCGGTACTTGAGGTAGTGGGGAAAATTGTTAATTATCGGCAAGTGATTGCCTGTAGAGAGATAGAGGCTGGAGGCTAGAGAATGGAGGCTAGAAGCGAGAGGCTGGAAGTTAGAATAGATCTGAAGAGCACA
>JBFYZC010000381.1:0-2592 GCA_041309705.1 Bacillota bacterium
ACCAGCTAACATCTTTTCGACCGCCTCTAGGCGTGCATTTTCGATTAGATCCGGTTGTTCTTGGGGCAGGAAGCATGTCTTAACCAGCGAAAAAATAATTGTGAATGCTGTGGCATAATTATAGCATTCTTTGTAAAACGATGGAAAGTATATAGATTATTTTGCTATTTTTGCGGCGGAGGAAAGATTTCCAAAACAGTGTAGTTTCAGTAATCACTCTGGATTAGCTCCGTTTAGAGTTTTTTGCTAGAAAAGGAATTGATCAACCAGACTTGGAACTCTTCACCCGCAGTTTGACACTGGAACTCTTTTAAATCTCGTTTAGGAAATTAAAAACTCTGGAGGGTTTAATTGATTACCCGATGATCATAGCGTAATTTAGATTATGTGGACAAGACAGAAGTTACGCTTACTATAAAATTTTAAATTTCGGGCAAGGATACCCGATGGAATTCAAGGAGGAAAAAATATGAGAATCAATCACAATTTGCCCGCACTCAATTCATATCGTAACTTAAATAACACCACGACTCATAATGCAAAATCGATGGAGAAACTTTCCTCGGGTTTACGGATCAATCGTGCGGCGGATGATGCAGCAGGACTTGCGATCTCAGAAACAATGCGTAGTCAGATTCGGGGTTTGAATCAAGCCTCGCGTAACTCACAGGATGCAATCTCGCTTCTGCAGACTGCTGAGGGAGGGCTCACTGAGACTCATTCGGTATTACACAGAATGCGCGAGCTTTCGGTGCAGGCGGCGAATGCTACCTATACTGCCAATGATCGTTTGGAGATGCAAAAAGAGGTTGATCAGCTCAAAGAAGAGGTTGATCGGATTGCTAATACCACTTCCTTCAATAATAAAAATCTTCTGGATGGGACTGCTTCAGCAATTACTTCTTCGGATAAAGTTTCAACCCAGGTGATTATGCGCGGTAGCCTGCGCGTAGTTGATCAGTTTGGGATTAAGACTGCTGGTGGTGGTAGTTATCAGATGGACATCTCCGCTACGGCTGGTAATGCGCAGATTCAAAAGTCGAATCTTTTTAAGAATAATCATGCGGGGGATTCGGTACAGGGTTTGAGTATTGATGAGAGCTCTGGGATCGAGCATGTATCTGCTAGTGATGTAGCGAAAGGCTCTTATCAAGTAGTAACTGATGCCAATATTGCTTCAGCAGCCGTGACTGGTACCGCTACTCAAGGGCAGTACTATGCAGCCTCCAACTCTGCCGCAGCAGGGAAAATGTTATCAGGTATTTCAGCGACGGGAACTCTACCATATAATGCTTCGGTGATGATGGAAGTAAAGGAAGTTAGCTATGATGCTGATGGAACAACAGCCACGAATGTAGTGATGAGTGTTTCCTGGTTCCAATATGACAAAAGTGGTAATTTCTTGAATACTAGTGGTACTTTTGATACCACCGGAACAATTGCCCAAAATAGTACCACCCTTACGCTAGCTCAAGCAGTAGTTCAAGGTGGTTCAACTGGATTTTCTTTAAATTCTGTGGGTTCAACTTCTAAGGTGAATATTGTCTTTGATACTTGTTACACGGGAATTGCAGTGGGTGACAAGACCGTAATTAATCTGGCGGCTTCGACTGATGCTAATACCATCACCGAGAAAGTAACGGTCAAATACTCCACCGCCACCGATGTGGCTTCGGGCGATACCTATACCAACACAGTGGTCGATTGGAAATTTACCAATGATACTTTGAATAACAAGACCACGAGTTTTAACTATTTTACGATTGACTCAAGTGGTAACGCAATGGCAGGGAAGACTGACCTAACCTTTGGTGGTCTGGGTGACTCGAATAATACTGGTGGAACTGACCATACCACTTTCAAGTTCCAAGAAGGTCTGGGGCAGGTCGCTTCTCTGGATACGCAGTTAAAAGATATTGATAAGTTCTGGGATGCCAGCGGCAAGTTTTTGCTTGATGATCCGCAGACCCTCACTTTGGTGCAGGGAAATGGCTCCAAAACTACACTGACTCTTTTTAATACTGATACCGTTAAGGATGTGCGTGATAAACTAAATACCGCCATCTCTGATGGTCTTGGTCAAGGAACATTGGTTACTGATGATGAACAAGATAATTTTGTCTCTTATGTAACGAATGCTGATAGTGCTACTGTAGAGTCTACCGAGGGTAATTTTGTATTACGTTCTGCTCAGGCTGGTCAAGAAGGTGTAATCAATGTAATCGGAAGTGAGCAGTTAATTAATGCCCTTGGCTTTAATAATGTTCAAGAAGCAACTGAGAGTAAGTTTAGTGTGACCGTAACTGATGCACATGATAGTGACAATATAATTGCAGAAGATGTAGAGATCTCTGGCAATACCTTAATTGGGGTAGTACATCAGAATGTCGATGTAAAATTTGATGCGAATGCTGATATTAATGTTGGGTTTAATAGTACTACGAAAGAGTTTGATCTTTCAAGTGATACCGCGAATACATATAGTACTTATGTGCATTTGGTTGATAACTCACAGGTCTTCCAGATTGGCGCCAATGAGATGCAGGATATGGGTGCGGCAATTGGACGTATGGACGGATTAGCACTTGGAGT
>JBFYZC010000382.1:0-10717 GCA_041309705.1 Bacillota bacterium
ATTCGCGATGCTGATTTTTGTCAACAAGGAATTATGAAAAAGAAGAATTTTATTGAGTAGTTGGTTAAAAAAATTGAGCAAGTTTTAGAAGAAGCTGGAGTGGATCAATTAGGGAATGAGCCTGACCAGCTCGGGAAATTTATCGTAGCTAACTATCTAGCGCTGTTACAGATGAAAGATTATCATTATGAATTTTTTGAAGCAGTGCTTGAAAATTTGTTTACCAAAAATTTTTCAGGCAAATTTAATTTGGGAGGTTTGTGTGATGAAAACCAAGAGTAATACGATGGTGTTGGTAGTGTTTTTATTGGGAATTTTTATGGGGGCGATTGATAACGGAATTGTCTCGCCGGCGCGTGAGATTATTCAAGGTACTTTTGGAGTCTCGATGAATTTCGGGATGTGGATGATTACGATTTATACTTTGAGTTATGCAGTCTCAATGCCGATTGTGAGTAAGATGGCGGATCTTTATGGGCATAAACGAGTTTATACCTTGGGGATTGCTGTTTTTGCTATTGGCTCAATGTTATGTGGTTTAGGAAATCTACATGGTAATTTTGGTATCTTTTTAGCCTCGCGTGTCTTACAGGCAATTGGTGCCGGGGGGATTATTCCGATTGCTAACTCGGTAGTGGGGTACTCTTTTCCGGCGGAAAAACGTGGTATGGCGCTGGGATTGGTGGGGGCAATGTATGGAGTAGCCACGATTATTGGACCAACGATTGGTAGTGCAATCTTAGGGATCGCAGGAAACGATCATTGGGGTTGGCTCTTTTTTATAAATATTCCAATTAGTATTCTGATTATTGCTTTGAGTGGAATGATTGAGGATTCTAATTTAAGGGTAAAGAAATCGCTGGATTTTGCAGGAGTAGCGGTCGTGGCGGGAGTAATTGCTAGTTTGATGTATGGCTTGACGAATTTGGACTTTTTTAATCTTTGGGAGAGTCTTCAAAGTACCAAGGTTTATCCATTTTTATTGATTTTTTTGGCATTGATTCCGGTATTAATTATGGTGGAAGCTAGAGCGGTTGAGCCGATTTTAAATCTGAAATATTTCAAGAACCGTCAGATGCTGGTAGTTTTTGCCTTGGCCTTTATCGTCGGAACTGGAATGATGGGAATGATCTTTATTCCTCAGTTTGCGGAGAATGTCTTGAAGCTTAAAGCTGGTTCGGGTGGTTATCTCGTGACTTTACTGGCAGTCTTTTCAGGAATTGCTGCGCCAATCAGTGGCAAACTCCTTGACAAAAAAGGAACTCGCTTAGTAATGAGTTTGGGTTTTTCATTTGTAATTCTGGGAACTTTGTGCCTCGCTTATCTAGCAACCTCGCAATTGACGCTCTGGAGTGTTTTTCTGGGCTTAATCTTGATGGGTTTTGGTGTTGGTTTTACGATGGGCGCACCTTTAAACTATCTAGTACTGCAACTAGTTCCTGAAACAGAGGGAGCAGTGGCATTAGCTACGATGTCGCTGGTGCGTTCGATTGGAGTGACGATCTCCCCCAGTATCATGATTGGTTTTATTGCTAATGCAGGGAAGAGTCTGCCAGGAAAACTGATGGAAACGGTACAGCAAGGGTTTCAAAAGATTATGCCGCCGGGAATGAGTATGCAGGGAATGATGATGAGCAAGGGTCAGGATAGTGGGATTTTTAGTAGTCTGCAACAGAGTGATGTCACGACAATTGTAGATAATCTGAAAACCGTCTTCGCTAAGCTAGTACCTGCGCCTATGGCAGGAATGATTGCGGGAAAGATTGAAGCAATGCGTCAAAGTATTGAACAGGTCTTTCAGGCAACTCTGAATAGTGGTTATCAAAAGATGTTTACTGCGACAGCAATCATCGCGACAGTCGGCTTAATCTGTACTTTCTTGCTACAGCAGAATAAAACAGAGAGAACTGCAGGAATTACTGATGAAGCTGCTTCTTGATTTGGTGAGCTGAATAATTTTTAAAGAGTAGTGGCGCGAAATTAGCGGCTACTCTTTTTTAATTTAGATAATAGAGTTTCTAATATGGATATTAACTAAATTTTTAATTAGTTGCATAGTTTTAGGAATATTTATTGCTTGAGGGCATTGTTTCAAGCAGGGCATCTCAGTGCAGCGTTTGCAATTTGCCGCACTTTCGTTTATTCCAAGGTCGAGTTTTCTGAGTGCCCAGTAATCTTTGCCGAGGAAGTAATAATTGTACTGCCTGAAAATTATATGTATTTCAGTACCGTAGCTACAGCGACACCTTTGACATCTGTCACAGGGAAGTGGGGTGAAACTTTTTTCAAGTACAGAGATTACTTCTGTAAAAGAAGGGCGAGTGTAGTTTTCTGGTTCGTTTAACATTGCTTGCTCTATTTGTTCGTAAGTTCCCAGACCAATTAAAGCAGTTGCGATTGGATATGAAAGAACCCCTGATAAAAGAGTTTTAATCGTAAAGAAGGCTGGCAGTATTCCCGCAGCATATACTTTATTGATCATTAAGCCTTTTTGTTTGAAGATGGGCTCGGCAGCGATTCGCTCCAGCATTCCTCTTTCGAGAATATTACCACTGCCTTGAAGAACATCAACCCGCTTGTCTTTGGCAGCTCTAAAGAGAATCTGATAGTAATGTGAGGCAATTCCAGCAAATTTGATTTTGCCAGCCGCTTTTAGTTCATTTAAAGCCTCTACAGCCCCGCCGCTTCCGAAGGTAAGATCCTCATTACCTTCATCCACTTGATGGACAAAGTAAATGTCGGCATAAGTGCCGAGATTTTTACAGGACTCAAGGACGGCATTGTACATCTCTCCACCAGTAAAAAATCTTGATTTATCTGAGATGATAATTTTTTCTCTGCCCACCCAAGCGGCAAATTTGCCCAATTTCAGCTCTGCATCTCCATATTCAGGCACAATTGCAGTGTCGAAAAGATTACAGCCAAGCTGGAAGGCATATGCCATAATACTGAGCGCAGTTGCTTCGTCTGGGCTATAATAATCAGGTAGTACGGGGCAGTCTCCACTTAAGATGGGGATTGTTCCGAAGGATATTTCAGATACTTTTAGTCCAGTAATACCTAAATTTCTGTACTTCATGGGCAGTTACAACTGAAAGAATCAGCTTTTACCACCACATCTTTGGGGAGAGTGGGTGGAGTAAGTTGCAAGCACCAGGCAAATGCTCTGGAATCGATTTTTTCCAATCCTTCGGGGAAATTGATTATTGTTAATTCAGTACAAAAGGCAAAGGCTTCTGTACCAATTATTTTTAGTGTGCTAGGGAGTGATATTTTTGTGAGACTCTTGCACCGGAAAAATGCTTTTTCAGGGATTTCAGTAATTCCTTCCGGGATAAAAATACTTGTTAATGAAACACAATGTTCGAATGCTCTCATTCCAATAAATTCAAGTTGCGTTGAAAGTTCTATGTTTTTTAACATCAAACATCCAGAAAAGGCAAGTTTCTCAATGCGTTTTACCTGAATTGCATTTTCTACCGTCACCAGCCATTTACACATTTCAAAGGCACTTTTGCCAATTTTGACAGTATCTTTTGAGAAGGTGATGCTATTAAGTAAGTTACTATCTTTAAACACACCATCAGCAATCTCAGTGATCCCATCTGCTAGAATCAAATTGGGAATATTTCCGGTACTCTCAAGTAGAACCCCCTGGTCATCTGTTTTGAAGCAGTTTAAACAATCGAGAAAGATCTGTCTTACATTTGAAGGCAGATTCTCATTATTTCGGTCGAAAATTCCGTTTAATTCATACTCCTGACCAGCAGCAGTAATTACTTTTTTTAAATTAATACAATTGCGGAAGGCATATGGTTCGGTGATTGTTTGTGCTGAAGTGAGAGTAATTTTATTAAGGGCATAACAGTTAACAAAAGCCCATCTGGAAACTATTCTAACATTGTCTGGAATGATTACCTCTCCTTGACACCAAGTGCCATCAATTAAAAGATTATTGATAATCACCATTGGTGTAAGAGACTTCTGTCGCTCTAACCATTTGGTACTATGAAAAGCTCTTTCAGCAATGTATTCCACACTAGCGGGAATGGATATTGCTTCGAGATTCATCACATTGTGAAAAACGTCACGTTCAATTCTTTTAATTCCTTTGGGAATTTGAATCAAACGACCATTATTGGTATAGCTCAACAAAGAAAGCCTTTCATCAATCTCAAAACAACTAAGGGCACTATTATAGATAGACTTTACACTGTCTGGAAGATCTTGTTTAAAAATATCTGAATACTCTGTAAGAGAATATCTCTGTTCATTAATTCCGATAGTTTGAAGGGAAGTACAGCCAGAAAAGGCATAACTACCATAGCGTAATCCTTCCCTTGATAAAAGTATCTCTGTTAGATTACCACAGTCCTCAAAGGCATGGGCAGCAATATACGTATCTGCCTGTAGTGAAATGCTTTTGAGTGAGTTACAGCTACTAAAAGCGTTACTGCCAATTACTTGAAGGTTCGAAAAATCAAACTCCCGCAACTGTTCACATTCACTAAAACAACTTGCGCTGATAGTTTCAAGTTCTGGACATTTAAATACTTCAAGGGCAGTACAGCCGGAGAATGCTTCTTTGCCTAAAGAGACTGTTTTTGTGAGAATTACATTTTTTAGATTAATACAATAGGAAAAAGCCCCCTCCTTGATCTCTTGAACGCTACCAGAAACCTCAGTAAGCGAGAGACATTTTTCAAAGGCGTGGTTAGCAAGATATTTTACTGAAGGTGGAAGAGTAATTGCTTTGATATTTTTACACCCACTAAAGGCACCTTCGCCTATGGTGGTAAGACTTTTTGGAAAGATTAGCTTGGTGATGCGGTCATTCCTGGCAAAAGTATAGGGGGCAATGTTTACAACCCCTTCGGGAATAATCACCTCTTGTGCGCAATTCATCCCATCAACCACGATGTTAGCGATGATCACCAGTGGTGTAATTTTTTTTAGCTCTTCCAAAAAGGTAGTTTTTCTAAAAGCAGCTGCGTGGATAATTGTTGGGTTTAAATTGAGATTTCGAAGTTTTTGACAACCATGAAAAGCATTTTTGCCAATATATAGAGCATCTGTGGTAGGAACTTTTAATAGTGCAGTACATTCGTAAAAGGCATTATCTGAGAGATGGGTAATGCTGCATTCGGTAGTAATCTTTTCTAGTGCAGTACAATAGGCAAAAACTCCTTCCTCCAAGGTGTTGATGCTAGAAGGCAGAGTTATCTTTTGTAGTGACGTACAACCGCAAAAAGCTCTGGAGCCAATGCGCTGCAGTGAAGATGGTAATGAGATTGAAGTGAGCTTAGTATTGCCATAAAAAGCACCTCCAGCAATGACGGTTATTCCGTCAGGAATGGTAATCTCGCCTACAAGATTACTTCCATCGATGAAGATGTGATTAATTATCCCGTTTGTAAGATGTTTTTGGAGAAAAATACTGCCTGCGAAGGCGTTGCTGCCAATATACTCAAGCGAAGCAGGAAAATGCACCTCTTGTAATGAAGGGCAGTTAAAGGCGAATTTATCACCAATCGACTTAACACCATCAGTAAAGCTTAGTTTTTTTAATTTAGGGCATTGCGAGAAGAGATTGTTGCCACACGTTTGTAAATCACATTGAATGGTAGCTGATTTGAGACCTGCGGCAGTAAAGACATTATTACCTACCCTAGATAGAGATTTTGGCAAGACTATTTCCCTAAGTGCAAGACATTGATAAAATGCCATGTCTCCAATACTAAGCAGGGTTTCGGGTAGTTGTAGATTTTTTAATGAATGGCAGGCATAGAAAGCGAGACTCGCAATTTCTCTTACTTGGCTGCCTAAGAAGACTTCAGTTAATTTTTTGCAACGATTAAAGGTCGCTTGGGCTATTTTATGAAGTGATTCTGGTAACACAATGCGGATTAGCTTTAAACAATTTTCAAAGGCTGATTTATCGAGCACTTCCAGTCCGTCAGGAAGATTGATTGTCTGTAATAGTATACAGTCAGAAAAGGCTGCTTCATGAATTTCTTTAATGGAATCGGGGAGAATTACACTAGCAATTACTTCATTACCAGCAAAGGCTTTTGCGCCAATGATGCTGATACCTTCGGGGACGACGACTCTTTCCTCGACGCCGCGATATTTGATCAAGGTAGTGCCACTAATAAAAAAGTTCTGTAGTATTTGGGAATGAATGGTATGTATGAGCGGTGGGATGTTTTGATCAGAGAAATCAGGTAGACCTTTAAGTTTATAGATGTTTTTATCAGATAAGATAATATGTTTTAGGGTAGTACAATTTTTGAAGGCATCGGGGCTGATGTTTACCTGGTCATTGGCAAATTCGATGCTCTCTAAGTTAATACAGTTTCGAAAGGCTCTACTGCCGATATTGGTTAATGTTTTAGGTAGTTTGATAGAGATGATTCCTCTTTTATCAAAAAAACAACTTTTTGCAATAGTAGTGATGCCATTTGGAATCACGACATGTTTAATATCGACCAGTAATTTGAGGAGTACTCCATCTTGAATCTCCATCATTCGAAAGATATCAGTGGCAATTGCTTTAACTAATGGGTGTACCTGCGCATTTGAGGTTATACCTTCGATAATATTTTCGCTCTCGAAAATAATTTCATCTGGTAAGCTGATCTTGGAGATTTTACTGCAGCCGGTAAAGACATCCCAGATACAGGAAGAATCTAGATTACTTGAAATTGTGATCGTTTTTAAATTTACATTATTTAAGAATGCCTGCATACCTAAGGTGGTTACGCCAGGGATTGAGACTGCTGCAAGACTGTCACAGTACAAGAAGGTACAATTACCAAGGCTTTTAACTGTAGCGGGTAGATCGACACTTCGCAAAGAATGGCAGCGATAAAAGGAATATTCGCCAATGTGGGTTAGTTGGGGAGGAAAATTGATTTTTTTTAACTTGCGACAGCCTTTAAAGGCAGCATCCATAATGCTGGTGATCGTCTCGGGTAGAATAACCTCTTCGAGAAAAGTACAACCTTTAAAGGCAGCAGTACCAATAACCTTAACAGTATCAGGGATCTTTACTACGGGCTCTTTACAGGTGTATGCTGTCAAAACTTCATTTTCAATAATCAAGCCATTGGTCATTATGTTCGCTCACTCTCTTGGTAAAAAATCTTTTTCAGAACTTCTTTTAGCTCGACGCGGTTGCCGCATTTATATAATTCTGCTTTGTATTGTTTAGTTCCTTTTTGTTTTTTCATGCAGTAAGCAGCAATTTTTTTGATGTAAGAGATTGTAAATGTCTCATCATAGTATTTTGAAGTTAAATCAAGTTGCTCAGAGATTATCTGATATTTATTTTGCTTAATTGCTTGCCGAGTAAGTTCACTGAAGATAAATGGATTCTCTAACGCATATCTGGCAATCATCACCCCATCTGCTCCAGTAAGTTGCATCATTTTTTCAGCATCTGCTGCTGAAAAGATACCTCCATTAGCGATTACTGGTATTCTAACTACTGATTTTGCCTGTTCGATCTGGTCAAAATGTGGCGTACCATCATACATCATATTTCGAGTTCTGCCGTGAACAGTAATCATTGCTGCGCCTGAATCCTCGCACATTTTGGCAAAATCCCCTGCAATCATTGTATCTTCTCTAAGTCCAACCCGAAATTTAACAGTAATTATTTTACCACTTTTTTTGCAGCCACGAATGATTGCCGAGGCTTTTTTAAGATCACCAAGTAAGGCGCTGCCTTCACCATTTTTAAAGACATTAGGCACTGGACAACCCATATTAATATCGATGATCTCAAAGTCAGAGAAATAATCACTGCATGCCATCTGCGTCATTACGTGTGGTTCAGCGCCTAATAATTGGGCAGCCTTGATCTTTTCATCAGGGGCGGTAAAAAGTAGTTTTTGTGTGGCTTGATCATTATATTTTAGTCCATTGCAGCTGACCATCTCGGTATAGCAGAGTCCTGCGCCTAATTCGCTGCAGAGCATTCGAAAAGGATAGCAGGTATATCCAGCAAGAGGGGCCATCAGCACGTTGGAGGGGATAATTAGACTGCCTAGTCGCAATTCTTTTATTTCCAAAGATAATATCTCCATGTAAAATATTTACTGAGTGATAAACTATAGTTTATTTATACTACAAGATACCAGAAATCTCCTATTATAGTGGCGCGAAATTATATACTTTCCGAAAATCTAATTCATTTTATCTTCGCAAAAAATCCTTAGTACGCTGGATATTTTTGCTCGATATAATGAAAGATTTTTATTGGAAAGTATATAGTCACTATTTTTTGTTAATTATTGGTAAAAAGGTTTGAAATAGCTTGCAAAAATTAATTAAAGTAATATAATATAAATTATTAAAAAATTAATTACATTTTATATTATAATCATTTTAATAATTCATTCGCTTTAACAATTGAAATGAGAGAGAAGGAAAGAATATGTGTGGAATTTTTGGGATGTTCAGCAAAGAATGCGAAGTTAATCCAGCAGTTATTAAGAAAGCTCTTGCCACTTTAGAACATCGTGGTCCGGATGGACAGCAGTATTGGATTTCAGAGAATTATCAGGTGGGATTGGGACATACCAGATTAAGCATTATTGATCTTGAAGGCGGTACACAGCCCTTGCAGAACGAAGATGGGCAGATTCGTGCAGTAGTCAATGGCGAGATCTATGATTTTGAGAGGCTAAGAAAGGAATTGCAAGCAGCAGGACATCATTTTGCAACTGCTTCAGATAGTGAGGTTTTAATTCATTTATATGAAGATTTTGGTTTAGATGCCCTACATCAATTACGTGGTGAATATGCCTTTATTATCTGGGATGGACGAACGGGACGTTTACTGGCAGGTCGCGATCGCTTCGGGATCAAGCCTTTATATTATAGTAATTATCAGGGGAGATTGTATTTAGCTTCGGAGATTAAGGCCATGCTGGCAGCAGGAGTTTCAGCACGTTGGGATGAAGAAAGTTTCTATACCGCCTTATATTTAGGCAGTGTCCCCTTGCCGAATCGGAGTTTTTTTCAGGGAGTATTTCAAATTTTACCAGGACATGTAATGGTAGCTACCGAAGAACACCAGCAGTTATATCAATACTGGGATTTTAATTATTCTGAGTCTGAGACTAATTATCATTTAACGGAAGCCGAGGCGATTGAGAGTTTTCGGGAGCAGTTTGAGGAGGCAGTGAAACTGAGGCTGCGAGCGGATGTACCTGTGGGAGTTTATTTAAGTGGTGGGATTGATTCTTGCTCAATTCTCGGCACAGTGGCAAAGTTTCATGGGCAAGGAATGAAGGCATTTACGCTTAGTTTTACGGATACCGCCTATGATGAAGTGGGAGTTGCTAGAGAAATGGCAGAATTAACGGGCGCAGAATTCAATCCATATTATGTAACTTCATCATTGCTTGCTGAGAATTTTTTGGAATCAGTCAAATATAGTGAATCCTTGGTGGTTAATCCTCATAGTGTTGCCAAGTTTCTTTTAAGTAAGGCAGTGCGTGAAGCTGGTTATAAAGTAGTACTTACTGGGGAAGGCTCGGATGAGATTTTGGGAGGATATGCGCATTTTCGTCAAGATCTCCTGCTTTATGGCTTAGAGAATGCTTCTCAGGAAGAGCGACTTAGATTATTAAAGGAATTGAAGGAAAAAAATGCAGTCTCAGCTGGAGTGGTCATGATCGATGAAGTGGCAGCTACTAGTGATTCATATAATAGTGTTAAGCGTAGATTAGGGATGATGCCTTCTTGGTTAGAAACCTATCGGGTGACTGGTGAAAAATTTAAATTATTATTAAAAGACGACTTTAGTAAAAAATATGCAGCTTTCAATCCATATCAAAGCTTTTTGGATCAAAGTTCGGTGCATCAACAGCTCTCGCAAGTACATGTTTTGAATCGTTCTCTTTATTTATGGTCAAAATTATTTTTGCCCAATTACCTGTTAATTAATTTAGGAGATCGCATGGAGATGGGGCATTCAGTTGAGGGGCGAGTACCATTTTTAGATCATAAACTAGTCGAATTCGTCACCAAATTACCAGTATCTTTTAAAATAAAAGAACAGACCGAGAAGTATATCTTGCGTGAAGCAATGCGTCCGGTACTCTCCAAAACAGTCTATGAACGACAGAAGCATCCATTTTTAGCTCCTCCGTCAATAAAAGAAGAAGATCCGATGTTTACCTTTATACGTGAGTATGTGGGGGATCATTTGCAGCAGCTACCATTTTTCGAGGTGCAGAAGTTAACGAAGATTGTTAGTAATCTCAAAAAAATGTCACTGCAAGAGAGAAAACAGTATGATTTAGCCTTGATCTGTTTAGCAAGTATCATGGCACTTCAGGAACAGTTCAAAATGGGAGTCTAGCGCCGAACTTCAATGAATCAAAAAAGCAGCCCTCTTTAAGAAAGCTGCTTTTTATTTTTAGTTATATTTTTACACCGTGGTGCCTAAAATTGCTGCCAAATCTGCCTCTGGAGTAGTAGTTGGTTTAATCTCAAACTTCTCGACCAGCACATTTAAGACATTCGGAGAAAGGAAAGCTGGAAGCGTTGGTCCAAGGTAGATGTTTTTGATTCCGAGTGAAAGCAGCGTTAAGAGAATACAGACTGCCTTCTGCTCATACCACGAGAGTACCAAGGTTAAGGGTAGCTCATTGACACCACAGTTAAAGGCGTTGGCAAGAGCGACTGCTACTTGAATTGCCGA
>JBFYZC010000383.1:0-9228 GCA_041309705.1 Bacillota bacterium
CATGACCGAGGTACTACGTCTAGCATCGATTCTTCTGGAACCGTTTTTGATTGAGTCCTCAGGAAAGATCCGTGCTCAGCTTGGTCTCTCTGAGATTGAAGTGGGTGATTATCTGACGGAAATTAAATGGGGTGGTTTACCAGCTGGGACGAAAAGCTGCAAAGGAGATCCGATCTTTCCAAGAATCGAGAAACCAGAAGCTGCAGAGGTTGTTAAAGAAGAAGTAGCTGAAAAACCAGCTCAAAAAAGTAAGACGGAAAAAAATGTTCCAGTTAGTACAGAACAGATTGGGATTGAGGATTTTGCCAAACTTGATCTGCGCGTGGCTAAAGTATTAAGCGCCGAGAAGGTTGATGGTTCGGATAAACTACTGAAACTTCAAGTAAAAGTTGCTGGTGAAGAACGACAGATTGTTGCAGGTATTGCCCAGCATTATCAACCGGAACAAATGGTTGGTAAGGAGATTGTGGTGGTGGCTAATTTAAAACCAGCGAAATTGCGAGGAGTTATTTCACAAGGGATGTTACTGGCCGCCTCCAATGAACAAGGACAATTGGCAGTCTTACGTCCGGAGTGCGAGATTGGGGAAGGTTCAAAGGTGAAGTGATGTGGCTGGATACGCATGCGCACTTAAATGATGAAGCCTTTATGGAGGATTTGCCAGCAGTAATTGTGGCAGCTGCAGATTTGGTGGCAGTGATTGTGGTTGGGTATGATTTAGCCTCTTCGGAGCAGGCAGTGGCATTGGCGACTGCCTATCCCCAACTTTACGCAGCAGTGGGAATTCATCCGCATGATGCCAAAAATTGGACTGCTGCAACTAGCGAGAAGTTAGCGAGCTGGCTTGAACAGGAGAAAGTAGTGGCTTTGGGAGAGATTGGACTGGATTATTATTATGAATATTCCAGTAAAGCAGAGCAGCAAATTGCCTTTCGTGCCCAGCTAGGTCTAGCACGCGAACTGCAGAAACCAGTGATCATTCATAATCGCGAGGCACATCAGGATACTTTGGAAAATATTAAAGAGATTGGTTTAGGTGAACGTGGTGGAGTGATGCACTGTTTTAGCGGCAGCTATGAAACAGCAGAACTCTATCTGCGTCAAGGTTTGGAAATCTCCTTTGCAGGATCATTAACTTTTAATAATGCGCATAAGTTGCGTGAGGTAGCGGCAGCATTGCCTTTGGAAAGATTACTGGTGGAGACGGATGCTCCTTATCTGACTCCAGTACCTTATCGTGGCAAACGCAATCAGCCACAATGGGTGGAATTGGTAGGAAAGAAATTAGCTGAAGTTAAGGGATTGGCTGAGGTAGAGGTGATGCAGGCTACTACTGCTAATGCGAAACGACTTTTTGGACTATAGATTAAGGTTATTGTAATAATTTTTGTTTAAAATGAATAATTGTGATTAATTGAAACAAATTTCTGGCATACCAAGCATATATATAATTTTGATAAGGGGTTTTGGTAATGACAAAAGAAGATGTGGTGACGATGAAAATTGCATATCCATTACAAGATGCACTTTATTTAAATATTACCAACCGTTGTTCAAATCGTTGCCGTTTTTGTATTCGTGAAACGAGTGGCGTAGGTTATAATCTCTGGTTGGAGCGTGAACCGGAGGTAGCGGAGATTCTTGCAGCGATTGATGAACCTCGTCAATATCGGGAGATTGTTTTTTGTGGTTATGGTGAGCCTTTGAGCCGACCCGAAGTGGTGGTAGCAGTTGCAAAATATCTTAAGGAACAAACTACGATTCCGATTCGTCTTAATACAAATGGACTTGCAGATCTCTTTCTGTCAAATGATATTTTACCACAATTGCAAGGTCTAATTGATGTAATTTCGATTAGTCTAAATGCTCATTCGAGCAGTAGTTATCAAGAGATTACCCAAACTCCTTATGGTGACCAAGCATTCCCGGCGGTACTTGATTTTATTAAACGTAGTAAAGTTTATATTCCACATGTTGTGGTTTCAGTAGTCCGTTATCCGGGCGTGGAGCTTGAGCAGGCTCAACTCTTGGCGGAGCAGCTAGGAGTGGAATTTCGGATTCGAGAGTATCAAAATTAAAAAAATTGGCAGGAATTTTCGAGAATCTCACGAAATTATATAACACTCGAATAAAAAAGTGTTATTTTAAAAAGATACATATGTGGTTAAATAAGGAAGTTTGACGGATGAAAACAATCGAGGTTAATTTTGGGTAATTTATGGTAAAAATATTTTTTTATTTGACATTGTTGTTAATGAAATTTTCAAAGAAGTAGCAAGGAGGGGTTTGATGCAAATAGCTAGGAAGGATCAGAATGCTTATTTATGGATACCACTTTTTGTAATACTTGGCGGAATGATTTGTTTGGGATTTAATGCTTATAGTATTGATTGTAATCAGATAAGTCTAAGAATTGATGGTCAGCATAAAGTATTAAAGACTTTTAAATCAACCGTTGGGGAAGTGTTGGCAGAGCAAGGGATTCAGCCTGGTGCGAAAGATTTAGTAAAACCAGGTTTAACGACACCGATTACGGAGAGTTTAGTAATTAAAATAATTCGCCCTTTTAAGATTACGGTGAAAACGAGGAACAAAACAGAACAGTTTGAGGTGGCGGCGGAAACTGTACAAGAGGCATTAACACAGGCGAAAGTTTCTTTGAAACCAGAAGATAAGAGTGTGCCTGGATTGAGTAGCGTAATTGCTTCCGGCGCAGAGATCAGAATTATTAAAGTCACTAATAAAATAGTTACCAAACAGACTAAACTTTCGCCAGATACGGAATATCGACGTGATCTTTATTTAGAAAAAGGCTTGAAACGTACTTTGAAAAATGGGCGAGAAGGAATTCAAGAAGAAAAGATCAAAGTTGTTTATGAAGATGGTCGTGAAGTGCGGCGCGAATCAGTGTTGACCAAGATTATCCGACCTACTTTGAATACGATTATTGGAATTGGAGTTCGGACTATTGCAGGAACTCTGACTACTTCACGTGGTACATATCGTTATCTGGAACTAAAAACTATGGATTCTACTGCTTATTCTCCCGGACCGGAGAGCTGTGGTGAGTACGCCAAGATCGGCGAGACATACACTGGTAAAAAAGCAGGCTATGGTCTGGTGGCAGTTGATCCAAAGGTAATTCCGTTAGGAACGCTGCTTTATATTGAAGATTATGGTCCAGCGGAAGCAGCAGATATAGGAGCGGCAATCAAGGGTAATCGGATTGATCTTTGCTATGATACCTATCGTGAAGCGGTGATGTATGGACGACGCCCGGTGAAGGTTTATATTCTAGCAAAACAACAAAATTAAGAACGGGTAATCCCCGTTCTTGATTGCATCTCAGGCTTGTTTTTTTACACTGCGAACGAAAATCATTTTTTGGGAGCGATTATTTTTTCAACTTCAATCCCACGATAATCGGCATCCCCTAGACACTGACAGCAATTGTTGCAAATTTTATCTCGGTCGAGATCGCACCGTTCGCAATCGCCACAGTCACGACATTTTTCGTCAGGATTTAAAACACATTCACGCAAGAGAATCACCTCATATGTTAAGATTGATGAAAAGTTCGCTTTGCAATATCGAAAATCCTTTACCGTTTGAGAGAAGTATCAATTATAGAATGATTTATCATAAAAAGATTTGTTGGAGGTTATATTTTGCTTTATGCAACTTCAGTGCGGGTCAGCTTAGGAAAACAGCAGCGCAGAATTGATATTATTGTAGAGGCGAAGGATGCCGAACAAGCAACAGAAAAAGCATTGAAAAAGGCGCGTAGTATTTACGCACCTGGTAAGAAAGCGGTCTATACAATTATTGGAATGGTGAATGAGAATGAAGCACAAGATCTTGCAGTGCGTGCTTCGGAAGTTTCACCTGCTTCAGACATTGACTCCGAGGAGTGAATCTACTTCTTGTTCGCCTTTCTTTAAATACTCGCCTTCTTGAGGGTCGAGTATTTTTAGTAAAGAGATTAATTCTCCGACATGTTGCTTCTCTTCATCGCGAATTGAGCCCAGAACATTCTTGACACGTAAATCATCCGTAGCATGTACATGTGCGTCATAGTTTAGGATTGCTTCTAATTCGCCAGCGATATCGGTTCTTAAAGCTTGAATCAGTTCTTCTTGACTGATTTTGCGAGGAATATTTCCGACAAAGGGGTCGCCTAATTGTGCCATTTGAGGGCCTCCTATATAAAGTTTGAGCTTAGTATCTGCAAATCGTTTGATTTTATTAGAGGAATTTCACTATTTTTTTAGGATGTGGTGAATTGTTGCGACACTGAATTATCTTGGATAATCAGGTGTGAGGTGGTCAAACTACTCTCGGGGTGATTTTTAGATGAAGAAGATTGAAGAGATCGTCTCTTTTGTCGCCACACATCCTGAAACAGTAGCAAGTCGCCGCATCTGTCGCGAGGTTTTTGGTAGGGCACTGGAAAAGTTTGACACAGAATGCGCTTTGGAACTGAGTGCGCGACTGGAAAAGGCTGAAACGCTGCAAGTGGATTCCTACTATAGTCTGGTAAAGTAGTGGACTAATGGATTGATGGATTAAATGAAAATAGCAACGTCTGGCGACGTCGCTATTTTTTTTGCACTGAAAAACCAAATTTGCCAAGGGCTTTTTCCAAAGACCAATACTGCCCGTGTAGATAAGTGAAGAGATCTGCCTTTTCCAGCTCTAATTTACCTTGCGCATTGATTAAACTCTCTTCGACTTGAACATTTAAGACCTCGGCTAAGAAGAGGTGGTGTGAACCAAGTGGAATTGTCTGGGTGACACGGCATTCAAGTGCAAGTGGTGCTTCTTTAATCAAGGGTGCTTTGACCTGAGTGGCTTTGACTGGTGTTAGTCCAGTAGTGGTGAATTTATCAAGATCGCGTCCTGATTTAACACCACAGAAATCAACTGCGTGTACCATCTGGGTGGTAGGAAGGTTGATGACAAATTCTGGTGTCGCTTGAATTAATTCAAAAGAGTGTCGTTCTGGTCGGATGGAGATAGAGACCATCGCAGGGTCGGAACAGATAGTGCCTGCCCAGGCAATGGTGATCAGATTATGAGTTTGCTGTTCAAAATCGCCACAGCTGACTAAGACTGCCGGAACAGGATAAAGGAGAGTGCCTGGTTTCCAAGTTTGTTTTGACATAATTAACCTCGATTCTATGAAATTAGTGACTCTCAGCAACACTTAGTTTTTGAAAGATTTCCGAGAGGGTTGCCTCCATTGAATGAACAGAGATGATTCGCCCTTCGCGATAGAGTGTCGCAATTTGTGCCAGATTGTCTTCTGTAGGCGTTAATTCTTGGGTGGTAATCATTTCATTAGTCTGATAGGTGATCTGCAGGCTGGAGCGCCCATATTTTGTTTTGAGAAGCATTGGAGTTTCCAAAGTGATCAGTTGTCCGTGATTGATGAAGCCAATTAAATCACAGAGCTCATCTACTTCCTCCATATCATGACTCGTCAGCAGAATGGTAATTCCTTGCTCTTTCAGCTCCAGCAGGTAATCGCGAATGATACGCGAGGAGACGGGATCGAGACCGGAACATGGTTCATCCAGAAAGAGCAGTTTAGGTTGATGAATCAGTGCTTTTAAGATTAAAATGCGTTGGCGCATCCCTTTAGAATATGTTTTGACCGGGTCGTGTGCGCGTTCCCAGAGAGACATTTTTTCTAAAAATGGTCTAATCTGTTCGGTAGGCTGCTGATGTAGCTTGCAGAAGAGGGCTAGATTTTGAAAGCCAGTGAGATTTTCAAAAAGATTAGGTTTTTCAAAAACTACCCCGATTTGATGATGAATCTTTTTAACCTCGGTCAGCAGATTATAGCCTAAAATCTCTGCTGTTCCTGAAGTTGGACGAGAAAGCCCCATCAGCATCCGAATAGTGGTAGATTTACCAGCACCGTTTGGTCCGAGCAATCCCAAGGTCTGACCATAATTAAGGCGAAAAGAAAGGCTATTTACTGCTTGACGTTGTCCGAAATTTTTGGAAAGATTCTCAACCAGAATGGCTGCTTGTTTAGTTTGTAGCTCCATTTAAAAATCCGCCTTTTGTTTAATATAGGTCAGAGTGAGTATAATTATGATTAATCCTTCACCAGCCAAAATTAGATTGGTAGTGAGAAATTGCTGGCTAAATGAGCTGAGCAGCGTAGCTTCGAACTGTTTGAGGAGTAGAAAAGACGGAAAGAGATTCAATGTCCATTTGGCAGCAAAAGAGATCTCCTGGAGCATCAATGGCAGCGCGGAAGCCAGATAGATTAAGGTTGCCATCGTCCGAGCAAACAAGGCATTGGGCGAGGCAAGTCCAATCAGGAGTGCCAGTGCCGCAAAGACTAATCCGCCTAGGCAGGTAATTAGCAGAGTTGCGCCGAGTGCGGCAGGATAACCAGTCAAAGCAATAGTGAGATAGATTGAGCCAACGCCAAGGATAGTGGTCCAGACTATTTTGGCAGTGAGATAGTTCTCGATCGACATCGGAGAAATCAATAGTCCGTGTAAGGTTTGACGCTCTTTCTCATCGGCAATACTCGCGGATGCCTGTAAAAGACAGACGGTCAAGATAATCTGAATCAACCACGAAGGCATACTTGCCCAACGATTGGAGATGGACTTTTTACTTTGATTTAGATAAGCTAGTTGGATCTGTGGAATCTTTTTTTGGGAGTAGGCTTGCAGCAGAGCTAAGTTGAGCTGATTGACCAGAAGGGTACTCTGTTTCAGCTTACTCTGCTCGACGGTTAAGATAATCTCGGGACTGTTTACGGAAGTTTTTTTGATAATTCCATCTAGGTCATGCTGCTTGAGGGCAGTTTCAGCCGAATTTTGACTGGAGTATTTGATTAGTTTAATTTTGGCACTGATCAAGAGCTGTTTCACCCCGGGATCGATTGTTTGGACATAGCCAACCTGAAAACCCTCTTGCTCTACTTCTTGATAGACAACTTTGTAGATGAAGGTAATGAAGAGTGGCAGCATCACTACAATAATCCAGGCTTTACTTTTGTAAAATTCGATCCATTCTTTCTCGCATAAGGCGAGGAATCTTTTGAGACTAGCCATGTTTTTTACCTCTTACATGAAAATACAGGCTCACGCGAACCTGTACGATTAAGTATTTTGCATTATTCTCAAGTGCGTTCTAGGAACAGCCAGAAGATAAAACAGATCGCAATAATTGCAACTACTTCTGCAACCATGAAAATCACCTCTTATAAATTATTTTTATATATTTATTAAGAATTTTGTACCAGATAAACGAACATTAAGCAGACGGCTACCAATAATACTAATCCTGCCATTTTAATACACCTCGCTTGATATTTACAATAATAAAAATATTTTATAAATATCAGGAATGTCTCACCATATACCAGATCATGAAGCATGCACATACTACCAAAAATAATTCCATTACCAAATCACCTTCTTTCCTTTGGTATTAATCTATTATTCGCTCTTGAGTAAATTTTTCCTTCTTAATGACTCATATTATTCCATTTTTAACAATCATGGGAAACGCAAAAAAGGATTTGAGCTGTATCGTTCTCTTTTTTTTACACATAATATTGGAGGATTATTCTAAATAAAGGTGGCAGGAGTATGGCGAAAAAATTAAACTCAGAACAACAGCTATATCAAGCATTGGTCAAAGAAGTGACTCCACAGCCGGCTATACTGCAAAATGCAGTAAGCGCCTTTTTAAGTGGTGGAAGTGTCTGTCTTTTGGGGCAGTTGATAATTGATTTTTATGTACGCTATTTTAATTTTCCTCCTGAGCAAGCCAGTAATCCAGCCGTTGCTACAATGATTTTTCTGGGAGCATTATTAACTGGATTGGGCTGGTTTGATAAATTAGCTAAATATGCTGGAGCAGGACTGGCGGTGCCGGTAACTGGTTTTGCTAACTCCGTTGTATCCGCCGCCTTGGAATTCAAGCGGGAAGGCTTGATTCAAGGGGTGGGGAGCAAGATGTTTGTTTTGGCAGGTTCAGTAATTACTTATGGGGTTGTAACCGCCTTTCTGGTTGGTTTAATCTATTCAATTATTTATAGTTTTCGAGGTTGAAATTTATGTATACTAAAAAACTTGGTCGTCAAACTATGAAATTTTTAAATCCTCCCAGTCTGATTAGTACCGGAACAGCGGTAGGTCCATATGAAGGGGAGGTTAGCCCTTTTCGGGATGATTTTGATCAGATCTTCGATGATTTACTGGCAGGACAGGAGAGTTTTGAAAAGGCAGAGCGACATCTAATGCTAACTGCTTGTTATCAAGCCTTGCGTAAGATTCAGACTCCACCGGAGAACGTGGAATTCTTATTTGCGGGTGATCTGATGAATCAATTGATCTCTTCGGGATTTACTGCACTGGAGCTGGGAATTCCATATCTGGGAATCTATGGTGCTTGCTCCTCGGCAGCGGAAGGATTACTCTTGGCGGCAATGACGGTTGACGGTGGTTTTGCCAAGCTAGTAATGGCAGCTACCTCCAGTCATAATAGCACTGCGGAACGGCAGTTTCGCTATCCGACCGAATATGGAGTGCAACGGAAGCCATATTCACAATGGACAGTAACTGGTGCTGGAGCAGCAGTAGTGGCAAATGAGGGGAGTGGACCAAAGCTTACTTATGCTACTGTGGGTAAGGTAGTGGATCAAGGCTCAACTGACCCCTTGCATATGGGAGCAGCGATGGCTCCAGCGGCGGCAAGTACGATTATCCAACATCTGAAGGATACCGGAAGGGAGCCAAGTGATTATGATCTAATCTTAACCGGTGATCTGGGACAGTATGGATATGAGCTGGCGGTAAAATGGGCGGATGAATCAGGTGGGGTTGATCTGAGTCAGGTCTGTCAGGATTGTGGTGTCTTAATCTATGATCAAGCAGAGCGAGTTAATTCTGGCGGGAGTGGCTGTGGTTGCTCAGCGGTGGTTACATATAGCCGGATTTATCAAGAGTTGCAACAGGGAAAGCTAGGACGTGTTTTGTTGGTGGGTACCGGAGCACTACATAGTCCGACTTCGGTACAGCAGAAAGAGAATTTACCCTGCATTGCCCATGCAGTAGCACTGGAAAGTGAGGCAGTATTATAATGATGTATCTCAAAGCTTTTTTGGTAGGTGGAGCAATCTGCATGATTGGACAGTTGATCTATGATTATACCAAATATAATATGGGGCAGATCCTGACTGGAATGGTGGTT
>JBFYZC010000384.1:0-2612 GCA_041309705.1 Bacillota bacterium
CTCTGAAGATCGTTATCAGCGATCTAGCCATTGTATAGTATCATCTATATCGTCGATGAATTTACGCTCTCTTGTTTCCGCTTTTTTACACTATAGAAGCCAAACTTTGTTATAACTCAACCAACTCTGTTGTAGCGTTGATAACTTCTAATCTTGAATCAATTGCATGATAAAGATCATCCCATGCTCTTTGTCCTTGAGTCTTTTCTGACTCATTATAGAACTTTTCAACAATGGGAGCCTTTTCACTGCGGCCTAAATGAGATGTTGATCTTGATCTTGCCTGATTATCATTCAAGGAGTTGAATGTAGCAACCATCAACTTGGCCAATGATCTTTTCAATACCAACATCTCACTTATTGAATATGTAACACCATTGATCTCAACCATGGTTTTCAAATTGGTATATTCAATTCTTTGCTTCAACTTCAAATAGGTGTCAACCAAATCAGCATTAGCTTGAATTAGACTTTTAATCTCTTTTGCTTGGGCATCCTTTGTACCGAAGTGAAGTCTCTCGGTGTCTGGCAATGCCGCATATTCATTGATCTGAAGTGTGTTCTTCCCGATTCTTTTAATAATGACCTTCAATTCTTTCATTGCTTCGATGAGCTTCATTTACTTCTTTTCCTTTCTTAGTCTTGAGATTGTTTGAAAAATGGTGCCTGGGAGGAGACTTGAACTCCTAAAGGGTTGCCCCCGCAAGCTCCTAAGGCTTGTGCGTTTGCCAATTTCGCCACCCAGGCATGATTACTTTGGAATAAATTTAATTTTTACAGGACCTTTGGATTTCATTAAAACAACAGAATCTCCAGAAGAATTTGTTAAATATACTGAGTCAGCATCATGAATAAATTTAATAATTTCGCTTATTGCATCAGTAATATCTTCAAATTTTTCAGCTGGTTTTTGAAGTTCTAAATCTATAAGATCTACCCAATTCCCATCAATATATTGAACTAATCTTAAAAGACCATCCAATTGCATTAAGTGTTTCCTTTCTTAAAAAGTTGCGTTGAGGGAATCCCGATGCTCCACCCTCTCTTCTCGCCCCTCTTTTCAGAGCTAGTAACGAAGCGAGCGTGCAATTTATGGATCGTGTCTAAATACACCAAACGCTTGTTAAAAAGGATGGTCGGGGATCGGGGAGTTGAACCCCGAGCTTCCCGGCCCCAAACCGGGCGTCTTACCATCAAGACCTATCCCCGACAAAATAGTTTCATAGTATTATTTGTTCTAATTTATTTTATAGAAAAGACAGACTTTAAATAAGAAACGAACTGTGGATTATCACACATAGTTTTGCCTGGAGCATTTGAAATTTTAGCAACAGGTTGTCCATTACATCTAACCATTTTTATAACAATATCAAGTCTTGTATCCTTTCCAGTATCGTTTGTTAAATTTGTGCCGATACCAAAAGAGACATTGATAAGGTTATGTAATTCACGATAAATACTCTTTGCTTTTTCAAAATTTAAATTATTGCTAAAAATGATAGTTTTAGTTTTTGGATTTATTTTTCGGTAAATATAAAAGTTAATAATCTTATGACCAAAAGCTATAGGATCTGGCTCTGAATCTTCACGAACCCCATCAAATAATTTGTAGAATAATGGGTCATCAAAGTCTTTTAGAAAGGCTTCAGTGTTAATTGTATCAGCTAAAGCATACCCCAAATCTCCACGATATACTTTAACCCAATTTTCAAATGCCATCTTTTGAGATTCAATAAGTCTATAATTAAGTTGCTGATGTCCCTGTATAAACATATGAGACATTGTTCCAATTGGTGTTACATTGTGCTTTTTTGCAAGATATAGATTGCTTGTTCCAACGAAATTTTTTGGTAAATTTTTTGCACAAAATTGAACAACTGAATCATGAAGAAAACTACAAGCTCTTCTCCGGGTTCCAAAATCAGCAAATTTAAAGTCAGGAGGAAGATTGATAGTTTTTTCATTCAATCTGCTCATTGCTTGATTGTGCCAAAATGCATCATGCCCATTTATTAATGCATACTGTTCACTGATTGCATAAAGGATCGGCATTTCAAAAGGCATTGCATTAAACCATGGCCCTGAAATTTTAATTATAAGATCTTTTCCTTCTGGATACATGTAAATCATAGTTGGATCAAACCTAAAATATTTCAAAAAATTGAGATACTCAGCACTAAAATATCTAAGACTTCTCATATAATCATATTCATCTTTTGTAAGAGAAACTGCTTCTAACCTTTCAATGTATTCTCGTAAATATGTAGAAAAGGAAGATAAATCAACTCCTTCGGTTCTACATCTGAACTCAAATACAACAGGGACAGTTGAATACCCAAGCTTCATAATTGCTTGTTGTTGTGTAAATGTGTATTGGTCGGTATCTAACAAACTCATGAACATTTAACTGTTTCTCCTTTCGTTTGGATTCCAGAAAAAAATAATAAATTTATTTATTACTGCCTGAGTTAGGATGTAATATTTATTACACCCTAACTCTTTATTGAGTGTGGTAAAACATGCAGGGGACAGATTCTAGGAAAGTCAACCGGAAACATTTCCCAGCTTACTGTCTATCAGATTTAGTTCTGCAGAACCCCTATCTGATAATA
>JBFYZC010000385.1:0-3297 GCA_041309705.1 Bacillota bacterium
TGTTACTTGAGATTTATCAAAAAATATTAATCACTTCTTTTTATGGAAGTATCATCGCACTATTAATTTTCTTAATCAAACACTATTATCAAAAAAAACTCAGCCCAAACTGGCATTACTATCTATGGTTCTTACTAATTATAAAATTACTAATTCCATTTGAATTTGAGACTTCATTCACCTTTGAAAATCTCTTCTCAAAACTAACCCATAAGAATCAACTTACAATTAATAGTCACCTTTATTCTGAAACACCAACTTTGAGTGCAGAATCAAAGAAACTGCAAACTTCAGAATCTAAACCATCCAATCTTCTGCTAAACAACATTCCCCAAAACCAATTACTCTTACCAAGTATCTGGCTGCTCGGGGCAGTCTGTTGTTTCATTTATTTCTTTTACAGTTATCTCAAGTTCTCCATTAGAATTAAACAAAAGAAACAGCCCATTAATTATCAAACAGCTGACCTATTAAAAGAATGCCAGCGACTCACTAACATCAATCACAGTATTCCACTTTACACATTCTCGGAGATGAAAATTCCGTGTTTGTGGGGTTTCTTTAGACCAAAAATCTTACTCTCGCATGAAATATCTAATAATCTCTCATTCGAACAACAAAAACACATTCTCATTCATGAATTATCACATTATCGCCGCAAAGACCACTTAATCAATTTAATTGTAATTCTAATCAAAGTCTGTTACTGGTTTAATCCACTTTTCTGGTATGCTTTTTATCGAATGCAACAAGATTGTGAGATTGCTTGTGATACTTATGCTCTTTCTTATTTAACCTCCGAAGAACGTCCCAGTTATGCCAGAACCATCTTGAATCTACTTAGTTACATTAATCAACCCAGACAAACTCTAGCAACGCTCTCGTTAATCAATCAACGTAAAGGAATTGAAACTCGACTCAGAACAATCCTTGATTTCCAAAAACCAAATTTCAAAAACGTAATTTTGGGTTTAATCATCATTACCAGCTTGAGCTTAGTGAGCTTCACTAATGCCTGTGGAATCACCAAAACTCTTTTTAATCAAGCTCAAAACAAACCATTATCAAGCTGGCCACTCCCAGGACATACTGAAATTTTCAAATCGTTTAATCTGGATCCAATTACACTCTCAGCACACACTCTCGAAAAACTCGATGCTCTAAAAGAAATTTCCTCTATCAAAGAGCTTTCTTCCTTGATCGATTTCGAGCAGCTAAAAAAGACTACTTGGGGAACCAATCCCGGGATTGATATCAAAGCACCTCGCGGGAGCAAAATTCTTGCCGCGGCGGATGGCATAGTACTCGATACAGGCTATCATCATGATTTTGGCTACTACGTAATTTTGCAACACTCCAACAATTTCACCACTTTCTATGCCCACTGCCAAAAGATCTTGGTGAAACCAAACGAAAAAGTTCACACCAGAGAGCTCATTGCCACCTCCGGCGATACCGGGAGCACCGGTTATCCCAGCTTACATTTTGAGTTACGTCAAAACGGATTACCACAAAACCCACTCGAATATATGGAATATAATCTCTGATTCAAATAAAGACGAAGGGACTGTTGCCAAATGCAACAGCCCCTTTTTTGTATCAAAAATATTAAATCTTTCTTAAAATAAATACTTCTCCCCTCTTGACAACTCAACACTACAAGTGTAGTATGTAAATATACCATTCACTACAAATGTAGTTTGTCTTGATCTCAGAGAAGAAAGGGGAGCTTGTTAATGAAGTACTCGGAAACAATTAATCAAATTATTGATTACATCAAAAATAACTTAACTGAAGAACTTAATCTGGAAGCATTAGCCCAAAAAGCTTCTTTATCACCATATCACTTTCATCGTATTTTCACCGTTACAACTGGTTATTCACCTATGGAATACATTCGCAAAAAGCGAATTCTTTTTGCCCTCCAAGAGATCACTACTAGTAACAAAAGCATTCTCGAGATTGCAGTCGAACTTGGTTATAGCTCTAATGAAACTTTTTCGAGAGCTTTTTTAAAAGAATACGGTAGTAAACCCTCGGAAGTCAGAAATTATTATAAAAAATCAGCCATATTGCACTGATAATAACTAAAAAGGAGATGTTGTAATGAAAAAAAGTATCATTTTATCTCTGTTACTAACCTTAACAATCACTAACTTCACCACTGCCACCCCAACGACTAACCAAACAACTACACGCTACTATCGACAACTAGTCTATAATCAGGTTTCACCCCATATGGAGATCAAAGGAGCACATGAGATTAACCAGCAAACCGCCACCAAGGTACAGCATTATGTCTTTATTTATAATGCAGACGGCAAACTCCAAGAGATTATCAATCATCATTTCGTTGAGTGGGACTATGAGCCTTTAACTCACTTAGGAGCTGTAGCACGGGTAAAATTTACCTATAGCAAAAACACCGAGACCAGAACCTTCTATGATCGAGAAAATCAACCCATTCCCAATCTCAAAGGAGTCTATCAAGAGGTTTTCACCTATGATCAAGCCGGACGTAAGATTGCACTAGATTTTAAAAATTTAAAACAACAACCAATGCAATCCGAAGCTAACATCGCCAAATATCGTTGGAGTTATTTAACAGATATGATAATCGAGCAACGTTATAACTTAAATAATAGTCTGGTGGCATTACCATACTATGACTTCTTAATCACCGGAATTATCTATGACCAACGTGGATTGCCCTCTGTCCATTATAATCTTGACGAAAATTATCAGCTGATCAACAATGCTCGAGGGATGGCATCTTACCAAGATACTTATGACGAAAACTTAAATCATGTGGAATGCTCCTATTATGACCAAAATAATAAGCCAGCCCTCTCGTCTTGTGGTAATATCAAAGTTAAAAAAGATTATGATCTCAATGGCAATATGACTTACTTATCAGGTTATAATCCAGAAGGTCAAATCAATGAGGAGTTTCGCTATAGTTATGACGAGACTGGCAGGATAAAATAATAAAAAGGAGTGTAGCAATGAAACTTCCCAGATGGCTCTTCCCACTAATTGGCTGCTGCTCATTTGTTTGGTTTTTAGTTCGCGTCATTCCCAACCCAAGCCGTGCCACCTATCCCTGTCTTCGGGCTGCTTTCCCGCTCACCACCGGTTTTATCATCTGGTTAGGGGGCTTGTTGGGCTCAGTCACGCTTCTCACCAAATTACGTCAGTATCTAAATCGTTTCAAATATTCGCTCTGTGTAATTCTAATCTTAGCTGGTGCAATCTCCATTTATGAAATCAATGCTAATTCAAAAACTATCGACGAAG
>JBFYZC010000386.1:0-20049 GCA_041309705.1 Bacillota bacterium
ATTTACTCGGGCCTTTAACCGGAAAGATTATTGCGATTCGTTCGGGACATAGCCTTGATTTTACTTTAGCAAAAAAAATCTTGGAATTTTCATATTAGTAAAGGGGGATTTTATAAGGTATGCTGGAGATAAATGAGATTAAAGAGATTTTACCACATCGTTATCCATTTTTGCTGGTGGATCGAATTTTGGAGATTGAGCCACTCAAAAGAATTGTGGGAATTAAAAATGTCACCGTGAATGAGAATTTTTTTAATGGACATTTTCCGCAAAAGCCAGTTATGCCAGGAGTTCTGATTATTGAAAGTATGGCACAGACGGCAGGAATTTTAATGTTGATCGAAGAGGAAAATCGTGGCAAAACCCCTTTCTTTACTGGGATTGATCGTGCCAGATTCCGTCGTCCTGTAGTTCCAGGAGATCAGTTAGTAATGGAGATGGAGATAATACGTCAAAAAGGCGATGTAGGACGTGTTAAAGGGGTCGCTAAAGTTAATGAACAGATTGCTGCCGAAGCAGAATTAATGTTTGTTTTAAAAAGAAATTAATTAAAATAGTTAAAAAAGGTAGTATTAACCAGATAAATGGAGTTATTTGGTCTAAATAGCCGATTATGGGTTGAAATGACATTCCACTATTGCGAAAGATTTAAGGATAATAAGATAGCTACATATTTTTATAGTTAAACTTGCTTTTTAGGGATATAATATAGTTATCCATGCGTGAGATGTTCTTTAAAGATTAAGAGGGGGCCATATTTAAATGAAAGTAATTGAGTCTAAAGTGGTAAATTTACGCGAAATTCATGAAACTGCAATCGTACATCCAAATGCACGAATTGGTCGGAATGTAGTAATTGGTCCTTATGCGATCATTGGAGAACATGTCGTGTTGGGTGATAATTGTGTTGTAGGTCCACAGGTACAGATTGATGGTTGGACAACTATTGGTGAAGGTAATCGATTTTACCACGGAGCAACAATTGGTTGTGAACCGCAGGACTTGAAATTTGAAGGCGAAAAGAGTTTTTTAATCATTGGTGACCATAATCTCTTTCGTGAAAATGTAACAATCAGCCGTGGCACTACTGGTGGTGGTGGCGAAACCTTAATTGGTAACCATAATCTGTTTATGGCTTATTCGCATATTGCACATGACTGTAAAGTTGGAAATCATATTGTTTTGGGCACTTATTCTGGATTGGCAGGGCATGTTACAATTGAGGATCGTGTCATTATCAGTAGCATGAGTGGCGCACATCAATTTACAAAACTTGGCAAAATGGCAATGATCGGTGCTTGCTCCAAAATTGTGAAAGATGTTCCCCCATATATTATGGTTGATGGAAATCCTGCTAAAGTTTCGGGAATTAATGTGGTTGGTTTGCGTCGTAATGGTGTAGATTCTGAGATTCGTAACGAGATTAAGCATGCATATCGAATTCTATATCGTTCTAATCTCACAATCGCAAAAGCAATTGAGCAGATGGAACAGGAGCTTCAAGGTAGCAAAGAAATCGACCATTTTATTCGTTTTTTGCGTAATGCAGAACGTGGAATTTTACGCTAAAAATATAATTTGTAATTAAATGAATTAATTTTTGGTATTTTAAATTATATTTAGATTTTATAAAATTGAAAGGGCTAGACATCTTTGTCTAGTCTTTTGAATATTTTAGTTTTTTTATTTTTTATAAATTAACAGGGGGAATTAAAATGAAACTAGGAATAGTGGCAGGAAGTGGTTATTTACCCTTTGAAGTAATTAAAGAGATCCAAAGACAAGGTCATCAAGCTTGGGTAGTAGGATTGGAAAATGAAGCAAATCGGGAACTTGGTGGACTTGCAGATCGTTATCAAGAAGTATCAGTATGTCGTTTGGGAGAAATAATTACAACTTTAAATGAATGGGAAGTAGAAACAGTAGTCTGGGCAGGTAAGGTTAGCAAACGGTCTTTATTTATGGGTGGTTTTGACCAAACTATCCAGCGAATTCTAGCAACTCTACCGCAAAAAAATGATGATGCTCTTTTATTAGCATTTGTAAAGGAATTTGAGGAGCATGGTTTGAAAATTGCTAAACAAACTGAATATCTCCAGCAAATGTTGGTTCCCGCTGGAATCTTATGTGGAGAGTTAACACCTTTAGAGCTGATTGATGTTAAATTTGGGTTTCAGATGGCAAAAGCAATTGGTGGCTTGGATATTGGTCAGAGTGTGGTCGTAAAGCACGGAGCTGTTTTGGCAGCTGAAGCGATTGAAGGTACAGATCAAGCAATAATTCGTGGTGGCAAGCTTGGAGGAGCGGGAGCAGTTGTAGTTAAAGTGAGTAAACCTAACCAAGATGAACGTTTTGATGTGCCAACGGTTGGATTAACTACTTTGGAATCAATGATTCAAGTAGGTGCTAAGGTATTGGCAATTGAGGCAGAAAAGACGTTTTTTTTAGATCGGGAAGCATGTTTAGCACTTGCTCAAACTAATCAGATTAAGATTATTGCAGTTTAATCGAGTTATACATTTTTTATAATTCCTAAAGGAAGTAAGAATAATGGTGGTAAATCGCAAGTTATGGTTAACGATACTGATTACACTTATTATTAGTAGTATTACAATTTTTTATTTGCTTTCGTTATATCAATCTTTTCAAGTGAAACCCAAACTAGCTGCTACAATAAAACCAGTTACAGCAGATCTATTACAAGATATTAACCTAAAGCTGCCTGGGGCAGTTAAGGATAGTTATTGGGATTTATATGTGACTCGAACTGAAAATGAAGCTGGTTATGCAAGAATCTTTAATATTAATGGGAAATATTTTTGTGAGGGAAAAGAAGTCTATCAATTAACCGCAGTTTCGGGTAAAATTCATTGGGATAGTCAAATTCTGGTTGTTAATGGCGGAGTGCGTTTAACCTCGGTTGATGGTAAAGAGATTCAAGCCGGGGAGATTAGCTGGGACTCCAAGCAGCAAAAGATAACTGCAGACCAGCTAGTAACTTATAAAGATCAATCAATGGTAGCAAGTACGGAAAAATTTATTACTGACCATCAGTTTAATAAGGGTCGGTTTTTTGGATTAACGAAGATTAAGTATTTAGAGGTGAAACAATGAGGAAATATTTTCGTTACTTGCTATTGGGAACTTTTTTAACCGGAAGTTTGGTATGGGGGGCATTAAAAGCACCTGATTTTATTGCTCCCGGTGGTGCTGAATGTGATCTGAAACAAGGAATTATTAAATATTATGCTGCTGGTACAGAGTTGATTGAGGCTAATTGGAATCAAGTGAATTTTAAAGCTAGATACCTAGAGTATAATCAGAAAACAGAGATTTTAAATGCTAAAATGCAGGTCAAAATAGTTGAAAAGACTGAGATGGTAAAGACGTTATCTTGTCAGGAATTAGTTTACGAGCATAAAAAAGAGTTAATTACTGCTAAAGAAATGGTCAAATTAACATCAAATGAGCTGGTGCTCACTGGAGAATTTTTGAATTGGGAACGAAATAAGAATCTAGCAACGATTTCAGGTTCGCCAAAGCTTATTTACTTGGATTGGGAGATTGTTGGGTCTAAATTTGAAGCTGAATTATTGCGCGAGTTATGTACTGTTTATGGACCAGTCTCCGGTAAAAATTCCGAATTAACCTTTCAAGCAGATAAGGTGATTTTTGATCGTAAACAAGAAAAAGTAAATTTGGAAGATAATGTGCTAATTGTGCGACAGGGACGAGAAGAACTAATGGCGAATAAAATTGTCTATGATTTAAAGACTAAAAAATTTAAAGCAATTGGACCTGTAAAGTCAAGAATTATTGAGATGCGGAATTGACGGGGGACAAAAAATGGCAATCAAAGTTCAGAATTTAGTAAAACAATACCAGCAACGCCGAGTAGTTAAGGGAGTCAGTCTGGAAGTACATCCAGGAGAAGTAGTGGGATTGCTTGGACCAAATGGAGCTGGTAAAACTACGACCTTTTATATGATTGTAGGCTTAGAACGTTGTGATCAAGGAATGATCTCGATTGATGATAATGATGTAACACCTTTTCCGATGCACACTCGTTCCAAATATGGTATGGGTTATTTGCCACAAGAGGCTTCGATTTTTCGTAAATTATCAGTCAATGATAATATTATGGCAATCTTAGAATTAACCGATATGACACCTGCACAACGTCGTAAACGTTGTGAACAATTATTAGAAGAATTTCGGATTGGACATATTCGCAAAAGTTTAGGATATATGCTTTCGGGTGGTGAACGGCGTCGGGTCGAGATTGCACGCGCATTGGCAATGGAACCACGTTATTTCTTGTTAGATGAACCTTTTACTGGAATCGATCCAATTGCAATTGCGGATATTCAAGACATTATTCGTATTTTACGTGATCAGGGAATGGGTATTTTAATCACTGACCACAGTGTACGTGAAACACTAGCAATTACTGATCGGGCTTATATTATGTATTCAGGTGAGATTTTAGTCGCTGGAAGTTCGTGGGAGATTGCTAATGATGAGAATGCACGTCGTTTTTATCTAGGCGAGCATTTTAGTATGTAAGTCTTTGAAAATTCAAAAATAATTGGTAAAATAAAGTAAAATAGGTGCAGATTATCGATGAAGATTCTTACTAAATATATTATTAAAGAATTTTTCTTGCCCTTTTTCTTTGGGGTCTTTGCTTTTTCAAGTATGCTTTTGGGAGCTGCTTTAATTAGTCTGTTGGGTCAAGCGGAGTGGCTGCATCTATCATATGTGGCTGTGCTTAAAATATTAACGTTGATGATTCCGGAAAACATGATGTATGGGATGGCGATGTCTTCGTTATTAGCAACTTTGCTTGGTTTAGGTAATTTGACCAGTCATAGTGAGACAGTTGCCATGCGTGCTGGCGGATATTCTTATAATAAAATTGCCTATATAGTGGTTTTAGTTGGTCTGTTAATTAGTTTAACTGGTGTCTTTATGAATGAGTATATAATTCCCACTTCATTTAGAGCACAGGAACGGCTTAAATATCAATATGTGAACAATAATGGAACATTAATTATCAATAATTTTTATCGGGTTTTTTCAGAGAATAATCTTTCAAAGGCAGTTTTCGCAGGTCGTTATGATGCTGCGAAACAAAAACTTGAAAATCTAGTAATCTTGGAGATTGCTGAAGGTAAGTTAAAAAGAACTATTCAGGCAAATGAAGTTGTCTGGCAGAAAGGAACCTGGATTTTTGGCAAAGTAAAACTCTATGAGTATGCGGCAAATAATTTTTATCCGGTAGAGATTGCCAAAGCTAAGTTTAATTATCAATTAGGGTTGAACCCCCAAGAGATTCAATTAAGTCAAGAACCTCCAGAACGAAAAAGCATTCTGGAGTTGCAACAGTTTATTGATAAATTTGTGGTTGATCCAAATGAAAAGCGTCGTTTATTAGTGGAACTTAACATAAAAATGGCTTTGCCTTTTGCGAGTTTGGTATTTACCTTGTTAGGTGTTCCTTTAGCACTAAAACCCAGTCGTCGCTCTAGTGGTACTGGTTTTGGTTTGTGTATGATCTTTATTCTGCTTTACTATCTAATCTTTGCTTTTGGTTCACAGTTAGGGAGAAGTGGGATAATTCCCCCAGTCTTAGGCGCATGGTCGGCGGATATAATACTCTTGGGGTATGGAGCTTATATTTTCAAAAGGATGAAAAATTAGCACTTAAGCTCCTCTTCTCATCATCAGTGATAACGACTTCGCAAAAAAGTGGAGGTTATTCGATGTTTGGTGTAATAATAATTATTGGAGTAATTTTTTTTGGCGGATTTATTGCCTTATTAGGTGATCGGGTAGGAATGAAAGTTGGTAGAAAAAGACTTTCAATTTTTGGTCTGCGTCCTAAACATACTTCAATGATTATTACCGTGATAACTGGTTTTTTTATTGCGGGATTAACTTTATTCGTTTTAACCTTGCTTTCGGAGTATGCTCGGACCGCAATCTTTGAATTACAAACGATTGAGGAACGATTAAAAAATGCTACTTTGAAGGTCACCACCCTCACCAAGCAAGTTGATACCAAAGAAAAAGAGATTGTTGCCAAAGAGCATGAAGTAGTAAAGATTGAACAAGATTACAGTAAGTTAACGAATAAATATTTGACTTTGGAACAGCATTTGAATGCAGTAATTACACAACGTACTCAAGTAGAGCAAGAGTTGCATACTGCACAGATACAATATCAGAAAGCTGTTAATAATCTTTCTACCAAACAGAGTGATTTAGATCTGGCTCAAAAACGTTTGGATGGGTTAGTCAATGTTAATGAAAATCTTAAAAATCAGATTAACGACCTTAGTTTACAAAAAACACGTTTAAATCAACAGATTCAAAATTTGGAAATTTCGCGACAGATTTTGGAAGATAAGAATCGCAGTATTGTAGAGAAGCCAGTACTCTTCTACGTTGATGAGATATTAAGCGCTAAAGTTGTTAATCCTGGTGGAAATGCAGATTATTTCTTCAAAGAGGTAATCACACCATTATTAAAGCAGGCAGACACTAAGGCTTATCAACGTGGAGCGCGAATCCCAGGTAAAAATATTAGTACCCGGGTGATGCCAGAGAGTGTTACGGAAGCTGCTAAAAAATTGGCGAGTTTAAAAGTTCCAGCTGTTTTACGAGCAGTGGTGGAGAAAAATTCTGTCTCAGGTGAACCAGTGATGCTTGCTCTACAGGTTTATTCTAATCAATTACTTTTTAAAGACAAAGAAGCAATCGTCTCGGCTGAAGTTAGCAGTAATTCCCCAGAGACGGAACTAAGGAATCAATTATTGAGTCTAATGATTTTAGGAATCAATAAAGCAGTGGAGAGTGGAATTATTACTAATGATGAAAATTTTCGTGATTTAATCTCTTTAAGTGAGATGAATCAGATAATTAATGAGATAAAAAATAATCATCAAAGTCGGTTCAAAGCATCATTAGTGGCGCTGGGAGATATTTACCGGATTAATCAACTTAAAGTAAAATTTAAACTGGAAAAGTAAAGCAGATTAAGGAATAAAAAATGAATATCTTAGCAATCGATCCTGGTAAACTGAAGTGTGGTCTGGCAGTAGCCCAAAACCAGCAGCTGATTTTGTTGAAAATGATTCTTCCGATTGATGAATTATCTGTAAAGGTAGAAGAGTTGGTGGAAGAGTTTCAAATCACCTTAATTGTAATTGGTGATCGTACGCAAAGTAATATAATATGTAAGAGTTTGCAGAATTTAAAAATTCCGATCGTGAAGGTGAATGAGGACTATTCAAGTTTGGAAGGGCGACGACGTTATCTACGTGATCATCGAGATGGTCTATCAAGATTTATTCCAATCGGCTTAAGAGTTCCTAAAGAACCTTATGATGATTACGTAGCAGTGGTTTTGGCAGAAAGATATTTTGCTAGTCTTCATTGAATTAATTTTTAATCCTTAATAGAGTCTTTCATGAATATGTGATATAATGTATGTATCGCTTGTGAAGTGAAATTTAATTTTAAGGTGAGTCAAGATGCGTAAAAACTTGACTATAATAATTGTTATCTATTACTTGATTATCTGGGCGGGCTCGATAAGTCTCGCCCAGAGTAAAGAAATCTCAGTGGTAAGTGATGACTGGGTCTATCAAGATATGGCAATTCTTAACCAATCAAAGTTATTAGCTAATTATCCGATAGATTGGGTTAGAGCAGGGAAGAAACTATTTCGTTTGGAGATTGCTTACTACATAAAACAATTAGTACTTGATTCTTTGAAAAATCAAAATATAAAGAATCAGCTTTTAGGAGCAAAAAGTCTGGCATTACAACGTCTGGTAAAAGAATTCCAAGCTGAGTTAAGTAATTTAGGAATCAAAACTACCGATATTGCTCAAATCAGTTTATCTCCGGTTGATTATCAGGCAGAAAATGATGGTTATCTTGATCTCGATCAAGTGGTTAAGATTGAGAAACCAAATGATCAGGAACCATATTACTATTATGGACAATATTACAGTAATTTAGTACAGAAAAATTTTTTATTTATCCCCACGTTACATATTCGTCCTGAAGATTATCAACTATTTGATAAACTAACCACTAAACCAACAATTTTATATCAGCCAGAGCTTGATAATAAATCATTTCTAGCGATTAAAGGCAATTTACCTTTGAATGATACCTTTGTTGATGGCTACTATCTTTTTCCAATTAGTGATAATTTATTTGGTGAACAAAATTTTAGTAAGCAGAAGATATTAGAGTTACTTGATGAAATTAATCAAATTAAGCAGGTTAATCAACTATGGCGTATCAATGGTTTGTTATGGTTAGAAGGGTTTTTGCAATTTGCCAATGATTTTACGAGGAAAATAGACCTTGAGAACTTTCAAAAAGGAATTAAGGTCGGTGGTTTATTAGTTTACTCTGAGGCTGAACTAAATCAGATAAATCTGGAGCCGAATCGCTTTGGATTGCCGAGTGATAATACTATTAAACCGTTAGATCTGGATAATTTGACCCCCAAAAATATTCAAGCATTACAAATAAATATTCAAGGTTCGCTACCACTCACCCCACAAGCCTCACTATATGGTGGACTCGACCTACTTTATCGTGATTTTGAATTACCTAGAGAAGATTTTTGGCCTTCTGATACCAAGGCAAGTGCAGGCTTATCATATCAATTTGATAACTACTGGACACTTTCAACCTACCAATCCCTCGTCAATTTTCATCAAAAGGAGAATATCCTTAGTACCACCTCTTTGGGAGTAAATTATCATGATTGGATTACGTTGTGGCTGGCTTACCAGTTAGTTAGTTTTAAAGATCCAGTTCTTCAAGGAACAATATCAATTAATTTTTAAATTTTTTGATATTTGTTTTATTTGTGCTTGGAGGTTTAAGTTATTGCGTAAATTATTGATTTCTTTATTAATAGTGTCGTTTTTCAATGTAATATTGGCTAATGTTGAAGCAATTAGCCCATTAAATGATCCAATCCAGACGTTGAATAAGTTGGAAACTGAAGTAACCGGAAAAGTAGTAACTAATGTGATAATTGAACGTTTAAATAACTTAGAGCAACTTTTATGTGGGCGTAACTATGAAGATTCCATAGCCGCCAGATTAATGCGGTTGCAAAATATTCTTTATACCAATCGACCACATGATATCTCATTGATTTATAAGATGCAAGCTGTGGAATGGGTGCTTTTTCACGAGGGAGATTCTGGTTCCCTCGTAAGTCGGGTTGAAAAAAGTGAAGTTTTACTGTTTGGCAAAGTATATGGTGGCTCATTAAATAAACGTTTGGAAGGATTAATTAATCAGGTTTTTCCTGAGGGTGTAGTTAAGGGTCAATGGGTTGACATTCCAGAAGGAACTCTAATAAAAATATCTTTAAAAAACAAATTGAGTTCAAAAGAGGACGAAGTTGGAAAAAGCTTTGACTTTGAGATTGCTGAAACAGTAATTAATAATAGTTTTGTACTTTTTATGAAAGGGATCTCCGGCACAGGACTTATTCAGCAGTTAAAAAAGCCAGCAATTTTTGGTAAAGATGCTCAAATAGTTTTAGATTTTAATCAAATTCGCACGTTTGATGGAACTGAAGTTGAATTAACATATGGAACGAAGGCTTCTCAGGGGAATCGTTCTTTTAAATGGGCAGTTGGTGCTAGTGCGGCAGGAATGCTAGCACTTGGTCCGGGAGGGATTTTAACTGGAATTTTGATTAAAGGACGTCATGTGGAAATTCCTGAAGGATCAGAGTTGTATTTACAAGTAAAAAGCCCAGTTAGAATTTACACGATTAAAGAATTTGAGAATTTTTATTCAAAAATTGTAAAGAAGTAGGTGATTTAAGATTTACCGACAGTTAGTAAAGTATTGCTTAATCAGTGTGATGATTTTGGGGATTTTTAATTATAAGACACAGCCAGCCTTGGCACAGGCTAATGATATAGTCCTTGAGGCTCAAGATGGGATTGAGTCTGATCCAGAAAATGGTGTTGTTACCGCTACTAATCATGTACGAATATCTAGAGATGGCGTAGTTATTCTGGCTGATAAAGTAGAATATCACCAGCGGACTGGTGCAATTGTTGCTACCGGGAATGTCACCATTACCGAAAAAAATCTTTCCTATCAAACAGATTTTTTAACATATAATCTGAAGACTAAAGTAGGAACTTCAAAATTTTTTCATGGTAAACTGGTCGATCAGGTTCGTGATGGCTTTTTTGAGGGAAAAGATTTAAAAATTGAGCCTCAAAAGGTAGAGATCAATCAGATTAGTTTCACACGCTGTGCATTAAACGAGCCACATTATCGCCTCAAGGCCAAGAGAGCAATTATTACTGAAGAAAAAATCAAACTACAACAGGTTGTTTTAACTTTGCATGGTATACCCATCTTTTATTTTCCCAGTTTTAGTTTTAAAAATCAAATAAAAGAAGAAGAAAAAGAAGATACCATTGACTATACTCCTGATATAATGATCGGTTATGATGATACTAGTGGTATCTGGGCGCAGTATCAACAACAGCAAGCTTTAAATGACCATTTTAATCTAGCTCTTTCAGGTAAAGTCGCAACCAAGACAAAAGCTGAGTTTAATGTGGGACTTGGATATCGGCAAGGCTCTTTTGCAGATCAAATAAATCTGGGAATCGAATGGGGTCAAGAACCAACGATCAGTAATATTCTAAGCTATGACTTAGCTGCGTGGAGTTTTTCTTTGAGTGAATGGCATTCTTTTTCCGCAGCGGCAAGTAATAAACTTGGTATTAATCTAACTAAGAAATATTTTCCTACCACCCTTGGAAACTGGCAGATTGGAGCTATGGGATATTATGTAACGTCAGTGGATAATCAGCAACGACTTTATGGTGGCAGTTATGCTGGGTTGCGCCTTGACTATCAACCCTTCTCTTATCTTAATCTACATTACCTTTATCTTAATGATCTTGATCAACAAAATGACTATCGTGACCTAGGACCGGATGCTGCTGGAGCTCCTAATGGTGGGAATAATTTTGGGAGTAGTCTGGGGGCAAGTTTAAATATTCCACTTAAAAAAGGATTTAAGCTTGGTATGAATAGTAGTTATAATCTTGATCAAGCAGAATTATTGCAATTAAATTACAGTTTGAATTATGACACCTGTTGTTATCAATGGTCAGTAGATTACGATCAATTAGGAAATAAATGGCAATTTTCTGGTGCTTTGAAATTTTAAATAATATTTTACTAAAATACTTGGCAAAATGTTAACAATATGTTATAATTGGTCTGCAGTAAAATAGCTGCTTTGAGGTGAAGGCGATGGTATTTAAATTATCACATGATGAGGTATTGACGGTTTGTAGTTATTGCAACAAGTTTGTAGAGGCATTAGAGGCGTGTCAAATTGATTATACTACCCCACCTAAGCCTTTGCGAGAAGTACGTAAATGCAAAAAATGGGACGAATACTATGGCGATTTTTGCATTTATACCGGTAAAAACGGTTATTAATATTGACGATGGGCCTGTGGCTCAGCTGGGAGAGCGCTGCGTTCGCATCGCAGAGGTCGAGGGTTCGAATCCCTTCAGGTCCACTAAAGTTAATAATTGTATTGTGAATTTTACTTTGGATTGTTTTACCGCAAGATAAATAGTCATTTGCGTAAAAGGATAAGAAATGTTTTAGAAACAAACTTATAAACATAATCAGATAAGCAAACATGCTAGTCAAGCGACTAGCATGTTTTTTATATCTTAACTACTTTGAAAAATCAGGCATATAAATTACCATAAGGACGTTTATTAAATGGAATTAGTTTGGTAAATTCTTGTTGCAGGATCTCCTGAGCATTGAGATTGAAATAGCCCGCATATTCGGTAATGGCTTGCTCTAAAAAGGCGTGATCCTCAGGCTCTAATGTAGTCACTTTAACCTCTTTGCCTAAGAGATGAGCTGAGATCTTGCCACGAATGTAGATGGTGCCACCATGCATTCCAGTTCCGACGTAGTCACCAGTTAAAGGTTGATTTGGTTTAAGATCCAAACCAAGTAAAACCAGATTCCCACCTGCCATATATTCTCCTAAAAAGTCACCAGCTTTTCCACCAACCACAATTAAAGGCTGTTTATCTTGATAAGCTTTCATATGAATCCCAACCCGATAGCCAACATCGCCACGAATGAAGATTTTACCGCCCCGCATTGCATAACCAGTAATGTCAGTAGTGTTGCCATGAATAATTACCTTGCCAGCATTCATGGTGTTGCCAATGCCATCTTGACCATTACCAAAGACTTCAATGGTTAAGCCGTCCATCAATGAAGCGAGGTTATTGCCAGGAGTACCATGAATCTCAATGCGTTGCTGTCCGAAGAGACCAACTCCAAGATAACGTTGCCCGTTGATATTTTCCAAACGCAGCTCCGTCACTCCTTGGTCAAGTAAGGTACGGATTTTTTCGTTTAATTCTTTATAATAGATGCCCTGAGCATTAATTATTTCCACTAAATTCACCTCACTCTGCTAATTTGCTTTGATAGACTGTGCTGGGAAGATTGAGTAGTTTAAAATCGTTGGCAAGTAATTGATCCTTAAAGGAGCTGACATCTACTTGATTACGAATTAAATCTTGATATAGCCCAGCTCTGCCAATCTCGCCAATGAATAAAGCGCCGATTAAGCGATTGTTTTGCAAAACTATCTTGCGATAAGTCTGTTTGGTCTGGTCGAGTTGTTTGAGGACTTCATATTCATTGCTAGTCTCCAAAGTGCTCTGACCCATACTAACAGTATGCATTCCTAGGAAACCAATTGCATTATAAGCCAGACTGCCCTCAAAGCTAGCAGTACCACCTGTCATATTTATTCCGGCAATGCGTCCTTGAGTAAAAGCATTCGGAAGAATTGGGGCAACTACTGTTTTACCAGTTAAGAGATCAGGAACTTCAGCGACATCACCTGCCACATAGACATCAGGAAAATTGGTTGCCTGAGTTGCACTAGCAAGAATACCACGGTTGATTGTTAAGTTAGAATCTTTAAGAAAATCAGTTCTGGGAGTGACCCCGATTGCCATAATTAGTAATTTTGCTTCAAGAGTAGTGCCATCTTTTAAAATGAATTGCGAGAGACCATTTTTAGCAGAATTAATCTGGGTAATCGTATTACCTAAATAAAGATCTACGCCTTGTGATTTAATGAAACTAGCGACCATTTCGGAACCATCATGATCCATAATCGTACCTAAAAGACGATCAGCGAGTTCAATCAGGCTTACTTTAACTCCAAGACGATGGAGGCTTTCGGCGGCTTTCAGTCCGGTTAATCCCCCTCCGAGGACAAGTACATGTTGACCTGGCTGCACGGTTTGGTTTAATTGACGAACATCTTCATAATTATAAAAACAGCTGTGGTTTTTGGCAGTTAAGCCAGGAATTGGAGGAACGATAGGCTTACCGCCAGTACTGATTAAAAGTTTATCATAGGTCAGCTCTTTTTTATTGCTGAGCTTGACAGTTTTTTTATCAAAGGATACGCTAGTGGCTTTGACACCTAATAAGACTTCCACGTTTTGCTCTTGATAAAACTCTGGGTCGCGATAAGGCATCTGTTGTTCAGAGACTTTTTTCTCCAACCAGTATGAGATTAAAGGGCGACCATAAACATGATCTTTTTCTTCCGAAATTACTGTGATTTTGCCTTGACGATCCTGGGAGCGAATCCCTTCGATGGCGGCAGTAGCGGCAATTGAGTTGCCGATAATTACATAATGCATCACTTCTCCTCCTTCTCAAGAAAGGCTATCGCGCCATTCGGACAGTTGGCGACACAGGCGGGTTCGCTTAAATTACGGCAGAGATCACATTTGAGGGCTTTGCCATCGGGACCGGGTTGGACTGCACCATGACTACAGGCAACTACACAAGTGAGGCAGCCAACGCAACGCGAAGTGTCACAGTAGACGATACCAGTGGTTGGGTCTTTACGCATTGCGCCCGAGATACAACTCGCGACGCATTTGGGTTCGTCACAATGACGGCATTGAACCGCACATGAAATTGGTTTGGTTTCTTCAACAATAATGCGTGCAGTGTCTTTCAGACCTTCTTCTTTATATGCTTTCAAAACATCTTTGGAACTGGAATGAGCTGCCACACAGTAGACTTTACATAAATGACAATTAACACAATGTTTGGGATTAGTATAAACTTTCTTCATCTTCTTTGACACCCCCCTTAGATCGCCTCACCGGCATGTTTAATTCCTAGCATTTTGAGTTCTTTTTCACTCATACCAACACCTTGGAGATGGCTGCGGTTGCCACGCAGGCTTTCGATGGAGTTGATGCCCATTCCGCCCATCATTTCTTTGATCTCATGTGACCAACCATGAATCAGATTATGCACTCGTTCGGCGGCTAAATCAGGGTTAACACGTTTGGTTTTATATGGATCTTGGGTACAGATACCCCAGCTACATTTGCCAGTGTAACATTTTTGACAGAGACGACAACCAATTGCGATTAATGGAGCAGTAGCAACATAAACAGCATCAGCACCTAAGGCAATTGCTTTGATCACATCAGCACTACTACGGAAACCACCTGCGGCAATTAAGGAGACGCGGTTACGAATCTTTTCATCACGGAGACGTTGATCAACTACTGCTAAAGCCAGTTCGATTGGAATACCAACGTGATCACGGATCGCCATTGGAGCAGCACCAGTACCACCACGGAAACCGTCAATCGCAATGATATCCGCTCCAGCACGGGCGACGCCACTCGCGATCGCCGCGATGTTATGCACGGCGGAGATTTTAACTGAGACTGGTTTCTGATAGCGGGTTGCTTCTTTAAGATTATAAATTAATTGACGTAGATCCTCAATTGAGTAAATATCATGATGTGGTGCCGGGGAGATCGCATCGGTTCCTTCAGGAATCATCCGGGTTTCAGAGATTGATTTGGTAATCTTCTCACCAGGCAGATGTCCACCAATGCCGGGCTTTGCACCTTGACCGATCTTAATCTCAACGATCCGTCCGGCATTTAAATATTCATGATTTACCCCATAACGTCCTGAGGCTACTTGAACGATAGTGTTTTCTTTGTATTGATAGAGGTCTCTATGCAATCCGCCTTCACCAGTATTATAAAGTGTACCAAGGTTGGTGGCAGCGCGGGCTAAGGTTTCGCAGACCTCAAAGCTGATTGCTCCATAGGAGATCGCCGAGAAAAGAATCGGGGTCTCAATGCGTACTTGAGGTGACAAGGGTTCAGCTAATTTTATTTCACCATTTTCCGAAGATACTTTTAATTGATCGGGTTTCGCTCCCAAATAGGTACGCAGTTCCATCGGTTCACGTAAAGGGTCGATGGAAGGATTCGAGACTTGACTGGCATTAATTAAAATTCGGTCAAAATAAGAGGGCATAGGTTTGTCGTTGCCCATTCCGGTGAGAATCACCCCACCAGTAGCCGCTTGACGACTGATGTTTTGGAGATGAACGGCGTTCCAATGACTATTGGTACGGTACTGATTGGGATTAGTGGTGATCGCTAATGCATTAGTCGGGCAGATCATCACACATCTTTGACAGTTAACACATTTTTCTTCATTAGCACAAACTTTATCTTTAACAGCATCATATTGATGCACATCGAAACCACATTGTCGTACACAGGCTTGACACTGGATACATTTATCTTCATTACGAATTACACTGAATTCAGGTGGTAATGCTTGGTGTTTCATATAGCTACCTCCTCATAGAGCCGTGCGATGACTGGTTCACCACCGCGTGGATACCAGATTTTTTCTGGATTGGGGCAGATTTCGCGAATTGCGGATTCTTCTGAAGCGACCAGTAAAAGATCACCTTTTTCAGCAGCAGTCAGTGAGCGTAGTTTTAAGCGATCATTTAGCGCCATAATTCCGCCCGGGAAACCAAGAATAATTGAGAAAGGTCCATTCATTAATAAACTCCCGTAAATCATACGGAGCGAACGATAGACCTCTTGTTCATTTTGGGGCAGACGGTCAATGTCCTTCCAGAATGGTGGTGCTAATACTTTGGCAGCTAATTCTAAAGGAAGTTTGTGTTTGCGCACCAGGAGATCAATCGCGTAAGCAATTACCTCGGTATCGGTTTGTAATGGAGTTTGATAATTAAACATTTCTAAGAAACGGCGGTTGGCTCCATATGAAGAGACCTCACCATTATGCACAATTGACCAATCAAGCATGGTAAAGGGATGTGCCCCGCCCCACCAGCCGGGGGTATTGGTTGGAAAACGACCGTGAGCAATCCAAGAGTAGGCGCGATATTCTTCTAAACGGAAAAATTCACCGATATCTTCAGGATAGCCAACCCCTTTAAAAGCACCCATATTCCGTCCGCTAGAGATAACACAGGCTTGACCGTTAAATCTCACATTAATCTGCATGGTAATTAACGCCATGAAGTCATCTTCCGACTCTTTAGACTCGTGAACTTTGTAGTCTTTGGGAACGACAAAATAACGCCAGAGATTGGGTGGTTTCTCAATTCCGCGGTGATTACGAGTTGGAATTCTTTCCTCGATTTCAACCGAGAAATTTTCTTTGATAATACTCTCGACCTCATCGCGGCAGGATTGATTCATATACATCAAATGTAGTGCGTAAAAATCTTTATATTCGGGGTAGATTCCATAAGCGGCAAATCCTCCGCCAAGTCCGTTGGAACGATCATGCATTAAAGCAATTGATTTAATGACATCCTCACCAGAAAAACGTTCGCCACGACGGTTGATCATTCCAGAGATGGCACAACCGGAAGGAATCCTTAATTCACCTTCAAGTAACATGTGTGGCCTCCTTTGATAATTTTATCTATAATAGATTTATTTTACACGATGATGAAAGGTTTTTGTAATAAATATTTTGATGTTAAATATTAAAAGCCAAAATAATTCATGATAACTGCAATATTACATAGCTGCCTATGATAAATATTTTAAGTTATTGAGAGGTGTGTGTCAAGGAGATTAACTTTTATTTAACGGTAATTAACATCGGTTTACTGTATACGTATACAAATGAGTAAGCAAAGCATGATTCTAGATCATTTTGGTAATTAATAAAGGATGAATTTTATGAATTGTAGAATTCTGTTGGAGATTCAATTAATTAAATTGCCATGTTTTTCAAGATTCTGAAGAAACGAGGTAATCTTTAATGAAAATTTTATTAATTACTGCTGGACCAGAGAGGCTTGGTCAAGGCGGAGAGTTAGATCAATCAGCCTATCTTGCAGCACAAGCATGGCGTGAACGTGGTCATAGAGTAATTGTGGCAGCGAATGATCCTGCTGCCCCTTTAATGACTTCTCAAGCCGCAGATCGGATTTACTGTACTCCTTTAACCGTAGCTGCAGTGACTGAGATTATTGCCACCGAACGTCCGGAAGGGGTCTGCCTGGCTTTTGGAGGAGTAATTGCTAGTAATTTAGGTAGATCTCTTGCTAAGGTTTTAGTAGATTATCAGGTGAAATTACTCGGTTCAAGTGAAGAAACTTTGAGGTTATGCGAGGAGCGCGCATCATACACGAAAATTTTAAACGAAGCAGGGTTGAAAGTACCATCAGGAAGGTTAGTAACCACCTCAGCAGCGATCTCAGCAGATTTTCCAGTGGTGGTGAGAGTTTCAGAAGCTCTGGAAGGTATGGGTGTTACGCTGGCGTATAATCAAGAAGAATTAGCAGTAGTAATTAGTGAGAGCACGAATCTTTCTTTGCCGCAACAAGTCTGGCTGGAAGAATCTTTATTAGGCTGGCGTGAATTTGAAGTAGAACTCTTGCGCGATCAATCGGGTCAGGTACTACCATGTGCATTACTGGAAAAGGTTGAAGCAGTCGGCGTACATCGTGGCAATAGTCTGTTAATCAGTCCAGTACAAGGAGTAGCTTCGGCAACGCAAGCAGAATTAGTGCAGGTGGCAATACAAGCCAGTCAGGCTTTAAAGGTAGTTGGCGTAGCAAATGTTCAACTGGCTTATCAACCAGAGACTGCTGAAATATTGGTGCTGGAGGTTAAACCTCGCTTTACTCGCAGTACGGCACTTGCGACAGAGATCAGTGGCTTGCCGCTGGCAGCCTTGATTGCCTGGGTGAGTCTGGGCTTGAAATTAGTTGAGCTCGCTGGGGATGATCAAGGAATTTTGCAGCCTGTTCGAGAAACAACTGGAGTCTATCTGCGTTTGCCACGTTTTGACTTTGAAAGAGCCAGTCAAGCGAGAATCTTATTAGATACCAGATTACAAGCTTTAGGCGAGATTACCGTTTATGCTGACAATTTTAAAGCTGCTTTTCAAAAAGGTTTGCGTGCCTTAGAGATCGGAGTAGCAGGTTTTGGTGCAGGAGCTGATGTAGATCTGTTTGACGTGGATGAGGTTGAACTACGGATGGAATTGATCAATCCTACCCCCAAACGGTACTTTTATCTCTATCAAGCACTGAAAGGTGGCTTCAAAGTAGCAGAAATCAATCAACTTAGTCAACTGCCCCACTGGTTTTTACAAGAACTTTTTGAATTGGTAGCCTTTGAGAAACAACTGACCACCTATGCGATTTATAATTTAGATCAAGCAGTCTTGCGTCAAGCGAAAGAATGGGGTTTCTCGGATGCACAGGTAGCCGGCTTATTGCGGGTTGCGGTAGCTGAAATCAGAGAGACACGTGAGAAATTGGGAATTATTCCTGGGATGAATAGTATTTTTCAGCGTAGTGCGCAAATTCCACGCCAGCTTTATCTTTCCTATCAACAGTACCAGCCTCGGAAAGACTCAAGGAATAAAGTACTGGTGTTGGGGGGTGGAGTACATCGGATTGGCTCTGGTAAAGAAATTGAGTTTGCTTTACGAGAAGCGGAGCAAGAACTGGTTGCCTTGGGGCGGCAGGTAGTAATCTTGCATCCCAATCGTAATGCTTTTGCTTTAAGTGAGGCAGAATCAGTGCTTTATTTAGAAGCACTTGAGCTGGAAACTGTTCTCGAAATAGTGCGTCTGGAAGGAATCGAACAGGTAATGGTACTCTGCTTAACTGAGCGTAATCAAGAGATTGCCACGGCACTAATCAGTCAAGGAATCGAAGTCTTGGGAATACCCAGTAAACAGAATGAACAGGAGCTATCCAGATTATTAACCAAGCTAAAGTTGATTGATTTGAAAGAGAATGATCTGGAAAAGATTAATGCTAAATTTAATCAGGAGCACTTTTTGGCGGAAGCACGTGGAGTAATGGTAACTTGTCTGGCTGATGGTGAGCAGGTGGTGCTCTGTGGCATTTTAGAGCAGATTGAGAGTGTCGGAGTGAATCCAGGTGATAGTGCGTTTGCGTTACCAGCATATACGTTATCCAAGAGACAGCTGGAACAGATACAGCAAGTTACAGTAGGTCTGGCAATGAACTACCGTGGAATGATCAATCTTTATTATCTGCTTTATCAGGAACAGATCTTTTTGGCAGAGTTGCAAGCTGGAGTTAATTTTTTGACCCCTACCTTAAATTATGCAACCGAAATTAACTGGGTACGAGCAGCAATAAAAGTATTATTGGGAGTGAAGTTAGCAGCACAAGCGATCAGTGAAGTAATTCCAAGTGAAACGACCATTCGGGAAGTGGTCTTTCCATTTCAGCGAAGTTCACTGATGGAGACTACCTTGGGGCATGAGATGCGTTCGCTGGGGAATGTCTGTGGCAAAGATGCTCATTTTGGCAAGGCGTTTCTCGAGGCACAACTGGCAGCAGGAGAAGGAATTCCATTCTCTGGTAAGATCTATTTAAGTATTCGTGAGGAAGAGCGGCGGCAGTTTTTAGAATTAGCCAAGCAACTAGTGGAATTAGACTTCATCTTGTTAGCAGGTCGTGAATTGGCTTCTTTCTTAAAGAAACATGGAATTTCCGTCGCAGCCGTGGCACAGGTCGGTGAGGGTCGTCCGAATATTCTGGATCACTTAAAAAATCACGAAGTCGCCTGGGTAATTAATAC
>JBFYZC010000387.1:0-2507 GCA_041309705.1 Bacillota bacterium
AATATATCCTTTATTAGGCAAATAATCAGTCTGATCAACAATTACTCCACCACATCCACAATTGATCTTCATCGGCACTCCTTCTCAATCTGAATTTAGAAGTAATTATGAAAGCTTAATATTCCTGCTAGAAAGTCGTTTTCTTCACTCACCTCCATTAAATCGCCCATCCTAAATATCTTTGACCTCTCGCAGCGAAAATTCCACCACTGCACCACCATTTATATACTTTACAATAAAGATCTTCCATTATATCGAGTAAAAATATCCAGCGTACTAAGGATTTTTTACAAAGATATAATGAATTAGATCTTTTGGAAAGTATTTAAAGCATTTTTCGCCGTAATCTTGCCACCATGTTTTTCTACCAAACATTTACAAAGATAAAGCCCTAAACCAAGATGATCTTTTTCTACATCACTGCGCTGATCTCCTTGATAAAATTTCTGAAAAAGATGCGCTTTTGCTGTAATTAAGTAACAATCAAAATTTGCAAAGAAAAAACCGAGGTCGCTGCCTCAGTTTAATCAATCGCAAATATTTATTTATTTCTTCATCCAGTCTTTAATCAGCTTCCCAGATTCACTCAAATCCCAATCTGACCAACCTCCAGTACTACTCGCACCTGGTCTTAAAGCTGCCGAAGTCTCACTTTTATCACACAACGACCAGTTCGCCCAGCTGATCTTGTTATCTGCCAAAAATTGTAGCCATTGGTTGGTCTCGGCTACATAAACCCCTCCCGAACCACTTGCTTGACTAGTACCAAACTCCGAGACAAAGATCGCACAGTTCTTCCCCATCGCATAAGTAATTCGATCCCGCAATCCCTGCCCATGAGTTCCGGAGTAGAAATGCAAGGCATACATCAGATTCCTGCCCTCAATTGGGTTATCCGCCGCCTGATGAATATCCTGACTCCAAGTTCCTGACCCGATGATAATAATATTGTCAGGATCAATCTTTCTAATTTCATTGATTACCTCAACTGCATACGGTCTAAGATCTCTCTCCCAGGTAACATTGCCATTCGGCTCGTTACAGATTTCATAAATTACATTTGGATAACTACCCCATTTATTAGCCATCTCTTTAAAGAAGCCGATCGCCTCGGTTTTGTAGGTATTAGGATTATTATCATTCAGAATATGCCAATCAATGATCACATAGATGCCCAAATCAATGGCAATCTGAACAATCTCGTTCACTTTATCTTTCAGACTTCTATTTTGAATATAACCATTAGCCGCAGGGTCTGTGTACATGGCAGCTCGTACCAGATTTGCCCTCCAATCATCTCTCAGCCACTGAATTGCACTGCGGTTCATATAATTACCAAACCATTGCAACCCATGCGAACTCATTCCTTTTAGCAGAACTGAATTACCCTCTTGATCACACAAGTTTGCCCCAATCACCTCTAAAGGAACTACTTCTCTAGGTGGTAATGAAGGAGTGGGTGAAGGTGACAGCGAAGGTGTAGGTGCTACAGATGGCGAAGGCGCTAGTGATGGTGCTACAGATGGCGAAGGTGCTAAAGACGGAACTAAAGAAGGGTTCAGAGAAGGTGTCGGTGTTAGTGGTGGAACAATCTCATCCCCGGTTATCTTCAGATCAGATGGAATACTGGTTTTGCCATCTCCTGCACCTATAAAACCAACGACTATCGTCTGTCCCGGCTCAATAATCTTCATAGCTTCGGTATATCTAGCCGTTACCTTTTGACCATCTTGGGTAATAATTGCATTCCAATGATCATTAATCTTCTGCGTGCCGGGGAAAGTGAAGGTTACTGCCCAGCCATTAATCTTATTAGCACCATTATTCGTTATGCTGACATTAACACCAAAGCCTCCCGGCCAAGCACTGGTAACTTCATAATTAAGCGTGGCATTAAGCTCACCTGCCTCTTTGAGCGAAGCAATCGTTGTATTAACAGTTGATTTTGAACCCTGAACCCCATAGAAACCCCAGAATAACATCAAGCAAAGCATCAAGGTTGCTAGTTTGAAAAATATATTTGTATTCGTGACTTTTTTCATCAACTTTCGACCTCCTCAGATAAATATTCTAGCATTACAAAAAACTACTGCCTAAACAGATGGTTTAGTCAAGCTTTCTCAAAGACCTCCTTTCATCATCAACATCAAACCCCTCATCTTGAGCTACAGTCTTGAATTCAGTTAGTAAATAGTGCCTGATTTATTATTGTTTGTATTTTCTTAATTATAACATTGTTGTATAATTAAATTCAATTATTTTTATTGAATTAAAACTAAAGTATTTGTCGAGGCGAGAAGCTGGAGGCTGGAAGCTGGAAGCGGGAGGTTAGAGGCGGGAATTGCTTTTGCAAATTCTAACTTCCAACCTCCCGCCTCCTACATCTAAAACGAGGGGGATTGGTTTAGGTGCAAGGGCAACATTATTGTTGAATAGAAATTATTTTGCTCTTTGTTACCGGTATTTTATTTGGTAGGGGCAGGTCACCGTGCCTGCCCCGCAGAGAC
>JBFYZC010000388.1:0-5161 GCA_041309705.1 Bacillota bacterium
GCTGATGGAGCACTTACTAGCCAATTCCACTGATCCGAATGAGCGAAAAAGTCTGATCAATCATTATCTGGAAGAATTTCGCGGGACGGTCTTTCGACAGACGATGTTTGCCGAGTTTGAAAAGTTAATCCATGCTGAGGTCGAACAGGGAGGAGCCTTGACTGCTGACTGGTTTAGCGAGAAGTATCTGGAGTTAAATCAGCGCTACTATGGTCAGGAGACGGTAATCGATCCAGAGATTGCGATGGAATGGGCACGAATCCCGCATTTCTACTCAGGCTTTTATGTCTATAAATACGCTACTGGATATTCGGCAGCAATCGCACTCTCCCAACAGTTACTGAAAGAGGGAGCGCCAGCTCGCGAACGATATTTGAAATTCCTGCAAAGTGGGGATGTTGCAGATCCTTTGGAATTACTGCGTCTGGCAGGGGTAGATATGGCTTCACCTGAGCCAATCAAAGCAGCGTTGCAGGTCTTTGAGCGTCTGGTAAATGAATTAGCAGAATTATCCGGAGTGACTCTCTAAGAATTTGACAAGTAGGTGATCATGATGCTAAAAGTCTTGCGTAATTATTTTTTAACCGGATTATTACTGATCTTGCCCCTCTTAATTAGCATTATTTTGTTAATTTGGGGTTTCAATCAGGTGGATGCAATTTTAGGAAGATTTTTTCCGAGTCAGATTAAAGGGGTCGGCTTTGTTACCCTGATGTGTCTGATTATGCTCGCCGGAATTCTAGCGCAGAACTTTATTGGTAAAAAGTTAATTGCTTTTGGCGAGCGACTTTTATCCAAAATTCCGATTATTAACGGAGTTTATGATACTACCAAACAGATTGCGCAGAGTTTTTCGAATACCGATAAGAGTGCTTTTCGCAAAGTTGTGCTGGTACAGTATCCACGTCAAGGAATTTATAGTGTGGGATTTTTAACTGGAGATTCACCTAAGAAGGCGAGTTTGCTTGCTGGGGAAGAGTTGTTGAATGTTTTTATTCCTACTGTACCTAATCCGACGACTGGTTTTCTGATCTTTGTCCCAGTTAAAGAAGTAACTTTTCTGGAGATGAGTGTTGAGGATGGATTTAGAATGCTAATCTCAGCGGGAGTCGTGAAGGTAGATTGAGAACTGGAAACTCACTCCCCCTGCGCTGCGCGCTTTCCCCCTCAGTGAGGGGGATTTATTTTGTTTGGTAGGGGCAGGTCACCGTGCCTGCCCTGTAGAGACGCACCGCCGTGCGTCTCTATCTGCGTGACGGTGAATGGTTGGGCAACCACAGGGGGTTGCCCCTACATGATCATCAAATAACCCATCTGTCAAATCAACCTGCCAATCTCCCGCACCTGCTCTTATCCCTTCCAGCCTCCAGAATGAGGGGGTCGCGACCTGTCCCTACATAGACTTCCCATCCCGCTTCTAACTTCCCACATCCAACTATGGGTCTCCCGACATTCTTTGATGGTCTTTTGACATCCTTCAAGGGTCTCACGACATCCTCCGAGGGTCTCGCGATATTTTTCAAGGGTCTCACGACATCCTAAAAGGGTCTCTTGACATTCTCCGAGGGTCTCACGACATTCTTCGAGGGTCTAGCTTCCAGCCTCCAGCTTCTAGCCTCTAGCATCCTAGAGACGCACATTCGTGTGTTTTTTTTTTATCTTCGAGAAAAACAATCCAAGTTTACTAAACTTTTACCTGAGAAGAACCGATAAATATAAAAGATTGGAGTTTCTGAAAAATAATAGTGGAGTGACAAAAAGGATGGATCTAGCAACAATTATTGGGTTTGGATTGGCATTTTTTTGTATTATATTTTCAGCAATTCTAGAAGCAGGTCATTCAGGATCACCTACCGAGGCTTTAGTGCGTTTGTTAAATGTTCCAGCGGCGTTGATCGTCTTTGGTGGTACTGCGGGGGTAATTGTTATTAGTTTTAAGATGAAAGATGTTTTAGGAATTCCTAAATATCTTATAATTGCTTTTAAAGAAAGTAAACTGGAGATTGAAGGGTTGATTGCGGATATCGTCCGTTATGCGGAAGTCGCACGTAAAGAAGGTTTACTCAAGCTTGAAGAGATGGTTGCTGAGGTCAAGGATGATTTTTTGCGTAAAGGAATTCAACTGGTGGTTGATGGGACTGATCCGGTTCTGGTACGCGAGATTATGGAGATTGAGACTGAATATATGGAGGAACGTCATAAAATTGGAGCGCAGATCTTTCAACAAGCCGGAGGATTTGCACCGACTTTGGGGATTATCGGTACAGTGATGGGTCTGGTAAACGTGTTGGCAAATCTCGCGGACACTTCTACTTTAGGACCAGCAATCTCTGTTGCCTTTATTGCCACCTTTTATGGAGTATTTACCGCCAATATTATCTGTTTGCCACTAGCGAATAAATTAAAATTAAATAGTAAAAAAGAAGCTGCCTCGCGTCAGATTATCATTGAAGGAATTCTCTCCATTCAAGCGGGTGAGCATCCGCGGGTTATCTCTGAGAAGCTGATGTCCTTTTTACCTCCTAGTGCACGTGCGGCAGCAAATCCACTTAAGGATAATAAAGCCGAAAGGTAAGTTGCAATGAAGAAGAAGCATGAAGAAGAACATGGTGGTGATGAACGCTGGCTGTTAACCTATGCTGATCTGATCACACTGTTGATGGCATTTTTTACAATTCTCTTTGCGATGGCATCAGTGGATTCCCAGAAGATAAAAGTTTTAGGTAAATCAATGAATCTTGCTTTTACCACTGGTGGTGGAATGGGTGGCGCAAATTTTATTACCAATTTTAGTGGGAAAGGAATCACTCCTTCCGAGACTGAGAATGCGAATCAAAATTATGAAACCACGGAATTTGATACAATGATTCGTCTGATTAAGGAGTATTCGGTTGAGGAAGGGATCTATCAGGCAATTGATACCACGATTACCAAACGTGGCTTGGTAGTTAAATTAGCCGATTCCGTACTCTTTGCATCAGGACAGATTGAGTTGAATGACTTTTCACGTGAGGTTTTGGAGAAACTGTCAAGTATTCTTTTTAAAACTGGGAGTACAATTCGTGTCGAAGGACATACCGATAATATTCCGATTCGTACCGCACGCTATCAGTCAAACTGGCAACTTTCTACCGATCGGGCGACTAATGTAATTATGTATTGGATTGAGAAACATCCTGAGATTGCTCCGCGTTTAGCGGCAGCTGGATATGGAGAGTTTCGTCCGCTTGCTTCTAATGATACACCAGAGGGACGCGCGAAGAATCGGCGAGTGGAGATTGTCCTTTTGAGTCAAAGCGAGGAACGTAAAGAGCCTGAGCGAGCAGGAGAAGGAGAAATGAAAAATTTGAATCAGATTAAAGAGGAACTGAAAGAGACAGCTCCGAAGCAAGTTGAGGCAGAGCCGCAGCAGACCGAGAATCACTCAACAGATCATCAAAAGAGTAAAAGTAAAAGCCATTAGCAGGAGAGTTAATGGCTTTTACTTTTTTTTATGTGAAAATAGTAAAGCTAAACTCGACTATATAACTAAAAAAACCCTTTATAAATCAAGGTTTTCTAGTTCCCAGGTGTCGAAGTCGAGCCGCCGATAGTAACAGTTACGTGCTTCACCACGACTGTTTTTGGTGTGACAGATATTGCAGACACGTGGGCGTACTTGATAGACTAATGAGTTCTGTTCACAATTGACATAAACTGCGAGTAACTCGAAGGTCTCTCCGGAATTTTTACCTTTAATCCAGAGTTCATTGCGGGAGGTTGACCAGAAGACTGCGGTACGGGTTTCTACCGACAGTTTCAGGGCGGCTTCATTGACATAAGCCACTAGAATAACCTCTTTGGTATCGATATTCTGCACTGCCACCGGAATGACATCCGCATTAACAGCAGCAACTTTGGTTAATTTGGTAAAGTCCAGTTGTAACTGGGTACCTTCTTCTAAAAGATTCATTAAAAAATTCTCCTTTCCATGGGACTGCTTCCATTTTATCTTAAATTAGAGTAGAATGGAAGAGTATATTTGATATAGATATTTTCTGGTAAAGATCTTTTATTTTATCGAGTGAAAATATCCAAAGCATTAAGGATTTTTCGTGAAGATAAAATGAATTAGATCTTTTGAAAAGTATAAGATAGACTTGGAAATGAGGTTTGCCGATGAAACTAGCAGTTAACTTTTCAGAAATGTTATTGAAGATTCTGGTAGAGCAACCGGATCTCTTAGTTGATTATATTAAAGTTCCCACCATTCCTTTTCCAGGATGCTGGACACAGTTTGAGCGAGGAAGTTTAGAGCGTCCAATCCTCCCTCATCCTGCTCAAGTAGGGGTTTTGGCGTTAGGTCATCCCGAGAGAGGAGAACGCTATAATTGGGAAACAATTCAAGCGATTATTGACCGTACTAATCCGCCTTATCTCTCGACCCATCTCGAAGCTCGTGTCGCATATTTCCCGGAATTTGCCGCACTACAGCATAAGCAGGATTTAAAGTTAAAGCAAGCATTAGTAGAGCGTTTCGTGAATGCGGCTATTGAAGTAAAAGATTTTATTAAACGCCCACTGCTTTTAGAGAATTTCCCTTACTATCGCTGGTGGGATCATTATCGACTGGGTTCGGAGCCGGAATTGATTAGTGAGATTTGTCAAGCGGCAGACTGTGGTTTTTTACTTGATATCGCCCATGCGCGTTGTAGTGCGTGGTATCTGCAGCTTGATCCCTTGGAATATATTAAAGCATTACCTTTAGAGCGATTGCGCGAGATTCATCTCAGCGGGGTTTTGATGCGTCCGGAAGGAATGCGGGATAGCCATACACCACTTGATGAGAAGGGTTATCAATTATTAGGTGAGGTGCTACAGATCGCCAGACCAGAGATCTTAACGATTGAGTACGGCGGAATGCCGGATCAGATTCCCGTTAGTCTACAGGGCGAGTATGAACCATACGACCGGAATCAGCCCGAGGCATTGTTGGAGATGATTAGGCGAGTGCGGGAGATGATGTAAGAGGTGGGAAGACTGGATGCTGGAGGTTGATGTAGGGACAGGTCGCGATCTGGTTCCTACATCGACGGGAACACCTCCCCCGCTCCGCGACCCCCTCGTCAGGGGGTTTGGGTTTGGGAGCAGTCATGGGAGATTAAAGGGAGATCGGAAGAGC
>JBFYZC010000389.1:0-7234 GCA_041309705.1 Bacillota bacterium
AATCGGTAATCATCAGTTCTGTCGCTAAAAAGGTCAAAAGTAAAAGCAAGGTGTTTACCTCGCTCTGCCTTTTTTGCCCAATTTATCTAACAAATTTTGAGCCTGATTTATTTCCCGTGGCGATTTAAATCCTATTCTAACAACCTTCGCCTCACTAGGTTGTTTTTGTTTTCTAATCGGCAATCTGCAAACCCTCCCTCGGATTCCAGTATTGCCAAGATTAGACTGGTTTAAACGTTAATAATTATTTTTTGTGATCTTTTTTTTCACACTTTAAGGTTTGCAGAGTAGTACTCTCGGTACTTACCGAGACTTGATTCAAAACCTCAGTTACTTCCAAAATATAGCGTGGCACACGTACTCCGCGAATCTCAATCTTACCTTCGGTAGTTTTAGTTGCTAAGGTAGGCACCGATATCCCTCCGGATTCATCATTAATCTTGAACTTAAATCTCTTCCGCGCAAAACCCAATCCACTGCAGTTGAAATCGCGACAAACAATGTACTGGCGGCACAGATCTCCGAGACTGAAACCTCATAATCTTGTTTAGTGGCATCAATCACAATTGCTGTCCCTAAGCCATCACTGCCATGATGAATCCCAATTCCTACAGTTTCATGCTCAATGGTCACCAAATCTAACCCTTCCGCTGATAATAGTCGTAAAATTGCTGCCTGTTTCTCATCTAGTAAAGCTATTCCTTCATTAGTTAAAGGTATTACAAAAATATCAATCTCAGGAAAACCCGCGTAAGTGCGAATCAAAACATCTTTTACCGCTTGACGAATTGCTACCGCAGGATTTGCAGCATTACTCAATTTTTCTTCAAATGGACCTGCCAAATATTCAAGTACTGCCGCATTTAATTCCGCACTGACATTTAGTTGTTGCTGTAACTTGTCCAACCCTAATTTAGCATTCCCAACCTCTTCTTGGCTATACTTCTGATTAAACTCAATTCCTAAAAATTTAGCTCCGAATTCACTAATCTGTTCTGGTTTGAAAAATCCTTTAATAATCGTGATAATCAAGAAAAAGACAAGTAGTTTCAGAAAAACTACCACTGGAAAAACAATTGAGTTTGAAATAGCTACCCAAGCTTTAGAAGGTTCAGAGACTGGTTGTAAGAGAATATTGTAGGAACTACCTAGTGCTAAAGTTATCGCTAACACTCCGATAATACTTGCCAAAAATCTCGAACTATTTTTGCATGCCTGATAACGCTGGTATAACCAGGTCAAAACAAGTAGACTGGTTAAAATTGTTAACCCGGTGAGTACCATGCCAAGATTATTCTGCAAGAACCAGATTAATTCTTTCTGCATTCAGATCCCACCATATAAAATTATTTAGGTCTCCAACCAAATTAAGTTGTAATTGTTGATAATTTATTTTATCTTGCGTATATTCTGTATTGAATAACCATTCTCCTGCCAGCTGCTATAAATATTTTCTCCAAAAGAAAAATTAATAAACAAAAACCTGCCAATTCTGACAGGCTTTTTTAAATTATTCCAACTTTCAACTCAAGCTTAGCAAGATTTCGCGGATTAATTTAGCTCCCAGCAACGAGGTTGCTCCCGTAGGATCGTAAGAAGGCGCTATCTCCACCAGATCAATTCCTACTACTTTTAAATGAGTTAGTAGCCAGATAAAATTAAATAACTCACGCGGACGAATACCACCTGCTTCAGGGGTGCCAGTTCCCGCGGCAAAAGCTGGATCAAGCACATCAATATCAATCGTCACATAAACCGGATAACGGCTTAGCTCATTAATACATGATTTAAATGGTGCTAAGACTTCTTCTGGAAAAAGCTTGGTATTCAGCTTCGCATATTCAAACTCCGGACGATCACCCGAGCGAATTCCAAATTGAAAGACTCTTCCTGCTCCCAAACCGTCTGCCACCAACCGCATCACTGAGGCATGTGAATATTGTTCACCTTGATAGCTCTCTCGTAAATCAGCATGCGCATCTAGATGAATTACTCGCAAATCTGGATATTTTTCGGCAAAAACAGAAATAGCTGGCCAACTAACCAGATGTTCTCCTCCCAACATGAAAGGAAGCTTACCATCCCAAGCAATTCTGGCAATTGCCTCGCGAATCATCGTCAGTGACTTTACTACATTGCCATGTGGCAGATAAAGATCTCCGGCATCAAAAAACGGTAATTGACGCAGATCTTTATTCTGATAATAGCTATACTCTTCTAAAGCTTCAGAGACTTCCCGCACTGCTTTGGGACCAAAACGCGAACCTGGTCGAAATGAACAAGTATAATCCATTGGCGCACCCAAAAGAACTGTCTTTGCTGCTTGATAATCATTAGTCGCTGCCATAAATTTGGAGCGCAGATCATTATAGACCCACCATGGACTCTCATTTTCTTGATTTTCTTCACTTGTTTGGTTTAATTCATTTAAATCATTTAAATCAGACATGAGTCAATTCCTCCACAAATCGAGGGAGTTTGAATGCTCCCACATGTACTTGAGGCGAATAATATTTCGTTTCAAGCTGGGGTAGCTTGTCCGGATCTACTTGCAAGGGATCCCATTTTTTGCTTGCCAGAGTAAATGTCCATAAACCAGATGGATAGGTAGGAATACTCGCAGTATATAAACGTCGGATGGGAAACACATCCTTTAGATTACGATGAATCATCTGAATTACGTCTTGATTAACAAACGGCGACTCACTCTGCGCGACCATAATTCCATCATCAGTTAAAGCTGCAAAGACATCTTGATAAAACTCTTTACTAAAAAGTCCTACTGCTGGACCAATTGGTTCGGTAGAATCAATCAAAATTACATCATATTTCTGTTTATTTTCACGTACGTGAGCGACACCATCTCCAATTGCCAGTGTGACCCGCGGATCAGTTAACGCCCCGGCAATACTGGGTAGATACTGCTGACTCAGCTCCACTACCCGACCATCGATCTCGGCTAAAACTGCTTCTTTTACACTCGGGTGTTTTAAAATTTCACGAATCGCACCACCATCGCCACCGCCTACTACCAAAACTCTTTTCGGATGAGGATGGGTACTGAGTGCAATATGGGTGATCATCTCATGATAGACAAACTCATCCACTTCAGTAGTCATCACCATTCCATCTAAGACTAACATCTTTCCATATTGAACCGTATCCAGCAAGGCTAATTCTTGATACTCCGTCTGTTCAGCATGCAAAGTTTCTTTAATTTTACAGGATAAACTTAAGTTTGAAGTCTGTTTTTCAGTAAACCAAATTTCCATTCATCTGCCTCGTTTCACTAGTATATTTATCCAAACAATTATATCAAATTTCATACTAAAAATAAATACAAATTTCGTCTATATACTTTCCAAATAAAGACCTCTTATTTTATCGAGTGAAAAGCTATATATTTTCCGAAAGATCTAATTCATTTTACCTTCGCGAAAAATCCTTAATACGCTGGATCCTTTCCAAAAGATCTAATTTATTTTATCTTCGTGAAAAATCCTTAGTACTTTGGATATTTTCAATCGATAAAATAAAAGGTCTTTACTTAGAAAGTATCTGGATCCTTTCACTCGTTAAAATGAAAGATCTTTACCGAAAAATATATAATCAGACTAATTAGGACGGTTATAAATTACTGCAATTACCTGCATTTCCAGTTGATTATTAGGTAAAAAATATTTAATATATATCAAATTTTCACCACGATTTGACCCAATTCGCCAGTGCAATTTACTGGTAGCAGATTGTTCTGCCGACCAGACTTTCAGATCATTACTGACTCTCCAGCGAAGATTAGTAACTTCCGTGGCTGGTCTGATAGTAATATTTCTTGATTTAACCTTAGTCTGCCCCTCATTAATTACAAACTTCAACACTGCCCGTTCACCGACTGCTTTATTCAAAGCTGTAATTGGGTAATAAATTTGATTGCCAGATTCATCAATCAGTTTCAATCGGTAATAAAGAATCTTCTTATTAAATGCTACTGTTTGCGCGAAAATACGATTTGAATCAGTTACCACATTAATCCATTTCCCTTGAATGGTCAAGATCTGAAGTTGACTACTAACAATTTCATCAGTAACCCATTCGATCTGCACCAATTCAGGATTTAAAAATGAATTTTTCAATCTAATTACTCTGGGCGCTTTAGTATCAAGCCAAACTTCAAAGGTGGCTTTTCCTTGATTACCAGCTTGATCAGCATATTTTACATTAATTATTTTTCTTCCATCACCTAATGAGAGTCGATACTGAAACTCAGCGCGATAAGGTTGCCACACAGACTCTTTCTCATTTGCTCCCTCAGTAATCATCATCTTGCTTGGAACTTTACTCCCCTCAAGTGGGGTTAATTTTAGTGTAATCTCACGTTGATTAGTTGATGAGGTGACAGAATCTAATTGACAGATCATTTCCGATACAGAGGTTTCTCCTATTACAACTGGTAATTCAACTATTCCCCGTTGCTGTGTCTCATTTTCTAACCAAACTAATAGTTTATTAGTATCACGACCAACTTCCAATGGCAGCAAATGTTCATCAGTAAAAAAGTTACCTACATAAACTGCTTGCAATTGATCTTGCAGCTCTTTGGTAATTACCACTCGTGCTTTAAATGGTAATTTCAAAGCATATTTATCATCTTTAAATTGAAGCTTTAAATTTTTTGGTTTCACTAAAGGTAATCCGCTATTTTTCAAACAGATTGTCTCTCCAGAAAGACCAGTTCCGACTGGCAAGACCCATAATTGCCTTACTTCTCTTTCTAAGGGAATCGCACCGCCCCACCACGGATAATACTGCCATGGTTGTTGATCTTTACGCAGCCAGAGACCTACCATTCTTTCCGTTGCTCCAGAAAGCTCTAACACCGTTTGACCTTGTTCATTGAAATTGATGATTCCTTTTAGTTTCGTTTTACTCTCCAGAGCTCTACTTTTAACTGCTGCTAATTGATCACGAGCCGCTTCCTCTTTACGTCCCAATTTAGTTAATGCCAGGGCTCTTTTTTCATAAAATGGTGTGAAATTTGAATTCAACGCTAATCCTTGTGTGAAAAAATTCACTGCCGCAAGATAATCTGCTTGATTGAAAGCAACTTCACCTGCTTTAAGCAATCCCAGTAGAGAATGCGGATCTGCTGCCAGCGCCAGCTTGAAATTTTTTAAAGCAGCATTCAGATCTCCATGTGCTAATTCAAATTCCCCTTGTAATAATAATGCTTGTGCTTTTAAATAAAGATCATTTAAACTCCCCGTAATTTTCAGATCTTTCTGCTTGAGCTGCAAACTTAACCAATTATTCTCACTTTGAAAAAATTCATATTTAGGGAATAATTTAGCATTTTGCTGCCAGATCTTTAGTGCCTCATCATCTTTACCAGCAAATTTCCTCTGCCATCCTTGCAGTTCTTGCCATAAGATCGTCAAAACTTTGCTATTATGCGAGACTAAACGTAATCTTTGAGCGCGATCATTCTCTCCTATTGATAGTAACGTCCGATAAAGATTTTTGATGCGTATGTTCTCCAGATAGCTGTTTAGAGGAGTATTATTTAAGAAATATCCCAATGCCAGACGATAATTTCCATTCTGCCACTCTGCCTCACCTTGACGCAGTGCAACCTCAGCACCAGTCATTCCCTCCAAAACCTTTAAAGCTCGAGCCGGCTGATATTCTTCCAAATAAAAATCTGCCAAAGCTAGACGTGTCGCAATTGAACTCGGAGCAAGTTGATATGCTTGCTCAAAATACCAACGTGCGGTATCATTTTGATGCTGATACAGGTGGTAATTACCTGCCAATATCAAAGCTTGCCAATTCTTTGGTTGTTGTGTTAGGAGCGTCATTAGTATTTTTTGAAAACGTTTGGCTGCCAAAACGTCCACTTTTGGCAGTTCCGTCTCGAGATCTAAACGGCGCTTCATGGTTTCAGTTCGCAACACAGCTCTACTTTCAAAATATTCAATTAATCCTGCTTGGCGATAGTTAATCATTGCCAACTCATAAGGATTCATTTCAGCACGAACCCAACCAATTAAGGTCAAACTGTAAATAATTAAAGTATAAAAAATAAAATTCTTCTGCATAGATTTTTTCAAAACCTTTCGTGAAGAATATTTAAGAGATCCTGAGCATTTGCCTCACGGGGATTTGCCTTTAAGGAACCAGAAGTTAAACTATCTTCAACAATCCAATTATAATCAGCCTCAGCAAGCTTGAAATCATTCAAATGTTGTGTAATTTCCAGTTTGCGTTGGAGATTCATAATTGTTTTAATAGCTCCAGCGGCTAAATCTAACGGATCACCGGTGGGATGATAAAAACCTAGTGTCGTAGCAATTTTAGCATATTTTTGATAACAAACCGAAAGATTAAAGCGCATTACGGGTACTAATAACATGGCACAGACCAGACCATGAGGTTTACCAGTGACTACTCCGACTGCATGTGCTAAACCATGTACTGCACCCAATCTTGCGTTACTGAAAGCAATTCCTGCCATCAGACTTCCCATTGCCATCTCAGCACGCGCTTCCAGATCATTACCATTTTGATAAACCTTAAGTAAATTATTACCGATTTTTTCGACTGCGGTATAAGCATAAATATCGGTGAGACTACTGGCGCCTTTAGAAGTATAAGCTTCAATTGCCTGTACTAAAGCATCCATTCCCGAATAAGCAGTTATCTCCGGCGGAAGATCCAATGCCAATTTCGGATCAACAATTGTTAAACGTGCAGCAAAGTTAGTCTCTCGAATTGACTTCTTAATCCGACCCTTAGTCAAAACAGCGTTAAAAGTTACTTCAGCACCAGAACCAGCGATCGTGGGGATGGTTACCAGAGGAATCCCTGCTTTTTCAACTATCAGACCGTCAAAATATTCATCAATTGTTGCCGCAGTATGATACAATCCAGCAATTGCTTTGGCAGTATCCATCGCGCTGCCACCACCCAAACCCAACACCCAATCAGCTTGACAGTCTCGCGCCAAAGCCAATCCCTTACTCACTGTCTCCAATGATGGTTCTGGCTCAACCTCAGTAAATAATTCAACGCTAAATCCTGCTTTGGTTAAAAGTTCAGTGATTTTTGAGAGTATTCCATTCGCTAGTAAAGCTCTCTTCCCCGAAACCACTAAAACTCTTTTACCGAAATGCTGTGCTTCACTTCCTAAGGCAGTTAATGCATCAGCTCCAAAAAGAATCCGTGTTTGCAACTGAAA
>JBFYZC010000390.1:0-4930 GCA_041309705.1 Bacillota bacterium
TCGATACTTCAACTGTAAATGATTCAACCGTTGATACCTCAACAATTACCGATTCAGATGTAATAAACGGTTCTGATATCAATAACTCAGTTGTTGAAGATACTTCCGTAATTGATAATTCAACCATTGATAACTCTGAGCTTACAAATAGCACTACCACTGATTCATATATTGAGGATTCTACTATTACAGATTCAACATTAATAAATAGTACATCAACTGATTCCACTATCACTGACTCAGATATAACTGATTCCACCATCGCCAGCTCAACTGTTACAAATTCTGATATTTCCACATCCACAATTACAGATTCATATGTGGCCACTTCTACCATCACTGATTCTACATTAACAAACAGCACTAGTACTGATAGCACCATTGCTTCATCAACCATCACTGATTCTACTATCGCCAGCTCAACAATTGCGTCATCAACTGTAACAGATTCAACTATTACAAATTCCACAACTACTGATAGCACCATTGCTTCATCAACCATCACTGATTCTACTATCGCTAGCTCAACAATTGCGTCATCAACTGTAACAGATTCAACTATTACAAATTCCACAACTACTGATAGCACAATAGCTTCATCTACCATAACAGATTCAACTATCGCGTCATCAACCATCACTGATTCAACTATCGCCAGCTCTACCATCACTAATTCAGATATAGCAAGTACCACTATTATCGGTGGTGATGTGGTAGACAGTGTAATTAATTCTGGAACAATCACCACAGCCAATGGAACAACTACGGTCATAACCACTCCAACACCATTGGAAAATCTTTTGAATTATCCACCAATTGCCTCATTCATTGCTGTTATCAATGGTTTTGTTGCTACCATCACAGATATTAGCTCTGATAGAAATAGTGGCACATCACTTAATGATTCATATGATTATGTTTGGGATTTTGGTGATAGCTCAACAGTAAATGTTCACACTACTGTAGTAGGGAATAATCAGGTTCATACTTATACTAGCTTGGGATATTATATTATTAGTTTAAATCTAACCGATCATTATGGGTTGAATTCATCAACTTCAACAACAGTATCTATTACCTCAAATAATAATAATAATAATAATAATCATTCAAGTCATTCTGGTTCACGCGCCAGACCAATTCTTACGGCAAACACCACCGCGAGAACAACTCGAAATTATATTAGAGATAATAATATTAATAATGTTAGTAATGTGACTCAGAATGTTTTTGGTCTCAACCCAGCCGCTCCTGACTATAGTCCTGTTTCTGATGATTTGAATTCTGGTACTAGTACCGAAGCCACAACCACTGAGAGTAAAATCTTACGTTACGCTGGAGCCATTGGCTTAGCAATATTTGATTCAGGTTTTATCTGGCCATTACTTATTATCATCATCATTGCCATAATACTTGCTTACAATTATCTTATAACAAAGAATAATAAGGAGAAATAGTCTTATTTACATAGTCTTTCTCTTATCTTTTTTCATCATATTTTTACTTATTTAAACAAATGTCAACTCTTTTTTTGTTGATCTATTAGTGATATATTTACCTAGCTACAATAAATTTATTTTACAATGACTCAAAAAATTTTAAGTAAGAATAAGCTGAAGGAAATCAATGATCAGATCAGATCTGATACTAGCTGGATTGCTTTTAGAAAAGTTTATCTTGATTTAATAAAAGAGAGAAAAGTTCTCACCGTTTTTCGGCCTGGTCCAAGACCCTGTGGCAGTCCTCAAGGTTACTGTGAAAATCAGATTGTAAATGTTCGGGTGATAGATGAGGCAGGTGCAAACTGGGCAGATTTACCACCAAAGTTTCTCCATTTAGATTTAAGCCAAATAAAAATGAAAAAAATAGAACTTAAGAAAATTAATGAATTAACTGAAAGTGATTTCAAGGATTCTTCGCCAGATGTTAAAAACGTGGAGGCTTTGAAGTATCACTTAGGTTTGATGTATAATTTATTTTTAAAAGATTTGTCTGATGATTCTATAGTAACAAAAATATCTTTTAATTACATTGACAAATGATTTAAAAAGACTAAATTTAATTAAGATTGATATTTAAAATGGAAACAATAGAAAAAGGGAAAAATAATATGTATGAGAAACTTTTAACTTTGGCCAAAGAGCCAGAAGGTAACCCGGAAAATCTTGATTTTAAACGGTATACTTTACCGTTGATCGGCAATGATTATCCGGCCAAAACCGCTATTATGTGGAATCAAGCTTATAAAACTTTTGGTATTGAAGCTGGAAGTATTATGGTGGTGGGAAAACCAGAAGAAGCTCCTGAGATTTTGGACACCTTTCGTAAGGATCCAAAATATTTAGGTGGCGGTGCTGGGGTGGGCTTCAAGGATGAAGCTATAAAATTTTTGGACGAGCTGGATTCATTAGCGGAAGCTATTGGATCAGTAAACTTGATTCAGAAACTACCTGACAATCGTTTGAAAGGATGGAACACGGATGGTCTTGGTTATGCTGAAAGTTTGGTACAATTATTTAAAAAACAAGGTGAGGACCTTGTTTCTAAAAAAATTGTGATGCTTGGAGCAGGTGGAACATGTATGTCTGTTGCTTTTGCTTTAGCTGCACAGGGAGCAAATTTAGTTATTCTTAATCGTACAGTATCGGTGGCTCAAACTCTTTGTGAACGAATAAATACTTACGTTAAAAGAGAAGCTTGCCTAGCTGGTGGAGAAGAAGATATAGCTAAGGAAGTAATGGATGCTGATGTAGTTTTAAATACTTCATCAAAGGGTGAGCGTGGAGATTTGGAAAATTATTCTTCGCTCGCTAAAGCTGTTTTACCAGCGACACCAGAAAACATTAAGGCTAATCATAAGCTGGCAGAAAAAGTTATGGAAACTCTTTCTAAAGAAACAATTATAAGTGATGTTGTTTTACGTAAAAGTGAAATGACTCCGCTTATTGCTTCAGCAAAAGAGAATGGTTTTACTACTTTGGACGGAGTGCCCATGGTGGTAAACCAAGCAATCAAAGCTTTCATAATTATTCATAAGAAAGAAATGGAGGAGAAGGGGATTACAGAAGAAAGATTAAGTGAAGTGATGAAAAAAGCTGCGGGTATTTAATTTTTCTTTTGTTTTTAATATAAAACCTCGCTTGTCATTATAGCCAAGCGAGGTTTTTTTATAAGAGAATGGGGATGAGGCTGTTTTAAAAAATAATATGGTATAATATAGTTATGAGTATAAAGAAAAAAATTATGAACATCATATTAATAATTATCGGGGTTGTATTGGTTGGGTGGTTTCTCTATAGCTGGCTTCCGGTCCGTAATATTGAAGAGCCAAAGTATAAAATTGTAAGTGAAGCAAGTGGCTATGAGATACGAGAATATGCATCTTACATTGTCGCTGAAACCACTGTTAGCGGTGCAGAGAACAGAGATGATGCAGTAAGAAAAGGCTTTTCTATAATCGCCGGCTATATCTTTGGCGACAATACAAAAAAAGACAAGATTGCTATGACTGCACCTGTTAATACCGAAGAGAGTACTTCAGAGAAAATCGCCATGACGGCGCCGGTGAATACAGAGAAAATAGCGATGACCGTGCCGGTTAATACCCAAGAAGAAGCAGGTAGTGGCGCATACAAGATCTCCTTTGTTATGTCAAGTAAATACACGTTTGAGACTTTGCCTGAGCCAAATGATAAGCGGGTAGTATTGCGTGAAGTGCCGGCGCGCAAGTTGGCGGTGCGAAGGTTTAGTTGGACGACTAGTGAATCTGCTTTTAAAAAACACGAGGCAGAACTTTTGGAAGCACTTAGGCGTGATGGTGTTCTGACCGTGGGTGCTGTGAATCTGGCGCGCTACAACATGCCGTGGACAATACCGTTTATGCTTCGCAATGAAGTGCAGATAGAGGTAAAGTAGTAATAATTTATGCGCGTTTGGGATATACATCCAAAACATTTGTGCCGGAAACATTTATTGGCTGAGCATAGGGAGCTCCATGGTCTTTGGAATATTTTAACTAAGCATAAGGGAAAAGGCGGTTATTCCCACCATCCGGAGACTTTACGTTGGGTTGGTAAGCAAAAGGCTTTGTATTACCGTCATGAAGAGTTGGTAAAGGAGTTTGTAAGACGAGGGTATAAGCACCACACTCCGCTTGATAAAAAATTGACCACCGGTTCAAGTAGTCAAAAGATTTTTATCAACACTATAGCGGAGCAAAAAGTTATTTTAAAGAAAAAGCTATGTAAATGTCTTTTGCATGTCTAAGGAAATCCAATTCTTATATCAAGGTCTCTGCTTAAGAGGGCCTCGGTTAAACTTTACTATGGTAAAGTTTGGGTGGGGGTGCTGATATAACCGAGGAGTAAGGATATTTTTTACTGGCCACGTCAACGTGCCACGTTGACGGCTGTATAGGATGTCAGAATTCTAATGTTATAAAAATATGCCAAAAATAATTTAACAGAATTTGGTTTAATTAATCTACCAAGGAAAGTTTTTGGGAAAAAACGGAAAAAAAAGACCCCGCACAAGGAAGTTTGGGGTCCTTCCTTTGTGCGGGGTTGTGATAGTCCTAACGAAACAACTAAGGTCACTTCGCTGGAACTACTTCTGGGGCAACCCCAGTGCCATAGTCCACCCAGTTCGTCTGAGCTGGCTGTGTTGGACCCACAATACGATCCTGACCTTTACCATCCCTCATGAACAGTGTGCCCATTGGGGCATTAACGATCGCCTGATTGTTCACCCTGACGAGCACGCGGTTAAGAGTCGGTGTTCCTTCCGTGTAATACCTGTCTCGCGGAATAGCCACCACTGCTGTGGACAAAGGATCGGCAATGGTCTTTTCGTAAACCACACCAGCCTCCGGTTCAGCAATGAGTTTGCCTTGAGGAATATCAGTCTTCATTCTCTCCTCGCGCGTCTTCTT
>JBFYZC010000391.1:0-6876 GCA_041309705.1 Bacillota bacterium
AGACTTCTTGTCCTAAACGCGACAATGTCCGCGCCACACTATTTGCAAATCTCCCCAGACCAATTACTGAATACTGTTTCTTCTGCATTCCCTTCACTTGCCTTTCTTGTTTCCTATAAAAATTTTTTAAAATTTAACCGATCATCAAGCGTTCTTCAATATATTTTACTTGGTGTGCATTATGTGCACTCAAAGCCACCATCACTGTAACCGGTCCGACACGCCCCAAAAACATGGTGATAATCATTAAAACTCGTGAAAGATCGGTTAAATTGGGGGTGATCCCAGTGGTTAAGCCCACTGTACCAAAAGCTGAGACCGTCTCGAATAACAGTTGAATAAAATTATATGGTTCAATTAAAGACATTACTAAAACGACAAACGTCACCAAACCAAGTGCCACTGTGACAATGGTAATTGCTTTGTAAATCAAATCTTTTGAAATACGTCGTTCAAAAATCTCTGGATCTTCCTTGCCATGAATCGCTGCCGCCACTGTCGCCATCAAGACTCCGAAAGTAGTAGTCTTTACACCACCACCCGTTGAACTAGGCGAAGCACCAATAAACATCAGCACAATCATGATAAACCAGCTACCAATTCTCATCTTGGAGATATCGATCGAATTATAACCAGCCGTACGAGGGGTAATTGCTTGAAAGAAAGAACCCAAAAATTTAACCTGTGGTTCACTGTTACCAATGGTATTTTGATTAGTAAACTCAAAGATCAATAAGAGAAAAGTCCCAATTACAATTAAAATTGCGGTTAGTGATAAGACTACTTTGGTATGCAAAGAAAGATGTTTAGTTTGACGATACTTAAGTAACTCGACAATTACTGGGAAGCCCAATCCCCCCAAAACAATCAAGCTACCAATGACTAGTGTCACTGTCCAATCACCAACATAATGTGTAATGCTGGTAAAAGGTCCATATACTTGTCCAAAAAGATCAAATCCTGCATTACAGAAAGCAGAAACTGAATGGAAAAAACCAAAGGCAAGCGCACGGGGCAATGGGAAATCTCTCATAAAACGAATACTGAGAATAATTCCACCAATGCCTTCTAAAGTTAAAGTAACTAAAATTACATTGCGAATCAGTTTTACTAAACCGGCTAAGGTCATCTGGTTAAATGATTCTTGAATTAAGAGACGTTCCTTTAAGCCAATCTTCTTTCCCAATAATAAAGCCGCTAAAGTAGAAAAGGTCATGAAACCCAGACCACCCACTTGAATCAACAAAATGATCACCAACTGACCAAACTGAGTAAAATGCGTCCCAGTATCTACAACTACCAATCCCGTGACACAAACTGCCGAGGTCGAGGTGAACAAGGCATCCAAAAAACGCAGCGCATGTCCATCTTTTGAGGCCATTGGTAGCGTCAAGAGTAATGCTCCTAATAAAATCACTCCTGCAAAACCGAGTGCTAAAACTTGTGGCGGTGCTAACTTGAACTTAAAATACTTAGAAAACTTGCGCACCAAAAATACATCTCCTTTGAAAAAAAAATCACAACCATTGAATAGCAAAAAATTCCGGAATAATCCGGAATAAGCTTTACAATTAAGATATAAATTTTATCTTGAGCAAAATTATATAACATCTTTTTTAAAAGGTCAATTATCAAATAAGTTAATTTTAGCCTATATTGAGCGACTACCAACCACCAAACTCTGTTTAATGCTGTTAAATTGATTACTCTCCAAAATCTTCCCTGTACCCAAGGCTACGCATGACAAAGGATCTTCTGCCAGATGCACCGGGATACTGGTTTCCTCAGTCAGGAGGCGCGGAAAACCTTGCAGTAATGAACCTCCTCCAGTCATCACAATTCCTTTATCCACAATATCCGAGGCGAGCTCAGGCGGGGTACGTTCCAAAACTGATTTAATAGCATCAACAATTGCCGCAATCGGCTCCGAGAGTGCCTGAAAAGTATCGGTAGAAGTAAATTTAATTGTTCGTGGTAACCCAGTTACCAGATCGCGTCCACGAATTTCAACTGCTTTGCCCTGACCTTCCGGATAAGCCGAACCAATTTTAATTTTGATATTCTCAGCAGTACGTTCGCCAATCATCATATTGTACATCTTTTTGATATACTTGATAATTGCTTCGTCAAATTTGTCACCACCAACTCGCAGTGACTCGCTGATCACAATTCCGCTTAAAGAAACTACCGCAATATCAGTAGTACCTCCACCAATGTCAACCACCATGTTACCACTGGCTTCAGAAATATTCAAACCAGCACCAATTGCCGCTGCCATTGGTTCTTCCATCAAGATGGTCTGTTTCGCACCAGCCTGCATAGCTGCTTCTAAAACTGCACGCTTCTCCACACTGGTGACCCCGGAAGGTACACAAACCACAATGCGTGGTTTAACCATGCGTGGGCGTGGTGAAACTTTTTCAATAAAAAATTTCAACATTGTCTCAGTTACGTCATAATCAGCAATTACTCCGTCTTTTAAAGGGCGAATTGCAATAATATTTCCTGGAGTACGTCCAATCATCTGTCGTGCTTCTTCACCAACAGCCAGGACTTTATTATTATCCCTTTGGAGGGCAACTACTGAGGGTTCGCGAATCACAATTCCCTTATTTTTGACATAAACCAAGACACTAGCAGTACCTAAATCAATCCCAATATCAGTTGCAAATCTATCCCAAAACAAACCCCCGCCCCCCTTGGCGTTTTTTATTTTTCCTTACTGTAAAATTTTTCTACACTTTTTTAGAATATCCTGCTTTTTTTAATGTAATTTCCATGCTTACTTGATATTTTTTCTTAGTTGCCTCACCTCCACGAATATGTCGTTCTGCTTTATTCACATCAAGAATTTTTTTTATTTCGGATGCCAGTTTACTATTAATATCTGGCAGTCTTTCAGTAACATCTTTATGTACAGTACTTTTGCTCACTCCAAAATACTTCGCCGCCTGCCTTACTGTTGCTTTATGATCAACAATATAACAGGTCAAATCCATTACTCGCTTTTGGATATAATCCTTCAAAGCCTCCCAACCTCCCAAGCTTTTTACTAATGTATATGGCTTGGTCAGATGGATTATGTAGTTTTAACTTAAAATAAGTACAAGCAACTTATTTTTTTTCTCGAACTAATCCTTCGATTAATTTACCAGGATCAATCGGTTTACCCTGATAGTGAATTCCGAAATGAAACCCATTCCGATTCGGCAGACAGTTAATCTTGCCACTCAAACCCAGAATCACTCCTGGCAAAACTTTTTGTCCATTATTAACTGTAACCGTCTTCAACCCCGAATAGATACTCTGCCATTCATTACCATGATTTAAGGTTACCACAAAAGAACCATCCAGATTACGCTCAATTTTATTGACTGCCCCAGAAGCAGCTGCCAAAACATTACTTCCGGGTGCTAAAGCCAGATCAACTCCTGAATGGAGACGCCACGAACCGGAAATTTTGCGCCAGTCAAAACCTTGAATCACTTCTCCCGCGCCAGGTCGCACAAACTCATCTGGGTTAAAATTTTCTTTAATCGAATTAACCGTTTGCGCAGCACGAATATTCTTTTTCAACGCTGCCAGCTCTTGCTCTAAACTTTTTACTCTTGCCTGAGGAGTATTAGAGGTACGTTTTTCCCACCAATTAGCGATCCTGCGTCCACCTTGATATGGACCCAAAAAATAAAAGCCAAACACAAAACAGATGAGATAGATCCCCCAATACTTCGGAGCTAAAAATGGTTTAATTGTTTGACTGTAGCGCTGAAAATTCTTCTGCAACCAGCTTTTACTCTTTAATAAGACTAAATTTATCTTGTTAAAAAATTTATTCTTCACTCCAACCACCTCGGGCTTATTATCCCCGGAAAACTTATGAATATTCTAAATATAAAAAACTCCAGAAGATATTTCCGGAGTATAGCTAAATATTTTAAATTTTTAATTTTTAATTTTTAATTTTGCTAAATTGTATCCCACTGTAATAATGCGCCAAAATCTGTTGATAATTATACCCATGTTCTGCCAATCCATCTGCACCATACTGACACATTCCCACTCCATGACCATAACCAATTGTAGTAATAGCCAAGCCATTTTGAACTGGCTTTAATTTAAACATGGTAGAATTCAGACCCAAAGATTCACGAAAATCTTTCCCACTCAAACAAAAATCCCCAGTTCCTACTTTTAAAACTCGTTTCGATAACGAACGTTTCAGAACACTTAATTTTTTTGCTTTTTTAACTGAAATATTTAATTTTCGAGAGAGTTCTTGCCAATTAAAAAATATTTTTTCTGAATAGCGATGTGAATGTTGATCATATTGACAGGGAACACTGCAAAGATAGGGTAATGAGTAATTCCAGACCTCGGCAGAATTAGCAGTCATGCCGCCACAGGTAGAGTGAAAGACTGCATCAATTGGCCGTCCCTGATAAGTAAGGATAATCCCCTCTGTCTGCTGCACCGCTGCATAAATACGCTGATAATAATTTTTAAAATTTTTACCCCATTTTTTCTTTAAGCCCGCCTCCGAGAGCCAAGCTTGATTCTCACGAAAATCATCACAGAAATCAGCTCCAGGATAATGTTGACAGCCTTGACCACCAAAACGTTTCAGGCGACGAATTGCCAGAGTTCGTGCGGCTACTGCCTGAGCTTTAAGCGCTTCTAGTTCAAATTCAGCTGGCATCTCTGCCCCAACCACTCCGACCAAATACTGTTCCAAATTAGTCTGATAGAGCCGTTTTTCCAGCCCCGAATAGATAACTACCTTGAGACCGGTTTTAAACCCAGGTGTCTTTAATTGTTGCAAATACAAAATTGGTAAGAGAATCAGTAGCATAAAAAAAAGCATCAAACTCAAGCCGTTAGTCGAACGCATCTTTCTCTCCTTTTGGCAGAGAATAATACTTCACCATATGCCTTAACCAGCAATAATATTCGAAAAATTTAGTTTTTCTTCAGCTGCAACTTTCATTGAAAAAAGCTGCCTATATACTTCTCAAGGCAGCTTCTTTTCTTACATTAACTGTTCCGGACTTGATGGAGTGGAGATCTCTCCTAGTGTTTGATCAACACCTAAACCATACTTACCAGTCGTGGCAAGGTCTCCCAAAGAAATCATTCCCACCAAGCGTCCTGCTTCAACTACTGGTAAACGTCGAATCTGACCGTCTCCCATCAGCTCAGCGGCTTGATCCAGACTCATCTCTGCATCTACCGTCTTCACTTGCGAAGTCATCACATCACTGACCGGAGAAGTATGTGGGTCTTTTCCATGCGCAATATTCCGTACGACAATGTCCCGATCAGTCACAATTCCGATCACGTTCTGACCTTCACAGACCGGAATCGAACCGACATCATGTTTCTGCATCAATTGTGCTGCTTCCACAATACTACTCTTCGGATTCACAAAAACTACTTGTTTGGTCATCTTATCTCTGACTTTCACCTAATCATCCCCTTCTATTTTTTATAAAGCACATAATGATTATTTACAATTTTGCTCCCGATGATTCATTAAAAAAACCAGCCTCTAAGAAAGACTGGTTTTTATATATACCTATTTCTTCTCCATACCATTTGTAGTGGTTCCATTTGGAACTACTATTGTTTGAGCGGTTGCGGCGGCTTCCAGATTATGCGACGTGCTATTTGCCAAACTTTCTCCCAGATAACTCGGGAGCTGCATCCCTGCCATTTTAAATAACTCTTCTAATGGCGGAATTGATTTGTACATTCCCGAAAGAAAATTCGCCGTTGCTGGAGTACCATTTCCCATCGAGTCCCAGACTGTTACCTTATCAATCTTAATATTCTTAACTGCTTCAACCTGCAACTCTACTAATTCCGGTAATTTATCAATAATCATCAGTAATGCTGCATTACGACTGTCACCACCAGCAGCCTCGACCATCTTGCGATAACCATCCGCTTGCTTACATAAGAGCTCATGGATTCCGGCTGCTTTTGCCTGCATTTCATAGAGTAACCCATCCGCCTGTCCTTTAGCTTGACGACGAACTTTTTCCGCTTCGGCTTCAGCTTCTAGCTCTACTTTTTGTTTACCAATCTCGGCGGTGACAACAATATCTGCCATTTGCGTGGCACGTTCCTTCTCAGCTCTCGAAATCTCCGCCAGTTGTTCTGCCAGATATGCTTCTTCAAGTGCTTTGGCTTCTTGAATCTTCTCTGCTGCAATTGCCTTCCGATTTGCCTCCGCTTCCTTCTCACGTCGCTCCGCTTGCGAATTAGCAATCAGAATTTCTGCCTGATTCTCGCCTTCAATCGCACGTGCATTAGCTTCGGAGACTTGAATTCTCTCATCACGCTTGGCATTCGCCTCACCAATTGCTCCATCACGATCTTGTTCTGCCACACTCTTCTTCGCATCATTAATCGCTTTGGCAGCGGCTTCTTTCCCCAAAGCCTCGATATAACCTGATTCATCTTTAATATCAGTAATATTGACATTAATCAATTTGAGACCAATCTTCTTTAACTCTGCTTCAACATTACGCGAGACATTGACCAGAAATTTATCCCGATCCGAATTAATCTCTTCAATATCCATCGTCGCAATCACCAGACGTAACTGCCCAAAAATAATATCCTTGGCAAGCTCCTGAATCTCCTCCTGCCCCATCATCAAAAGTCTTTCGGCAGCATTGGTCATCACCCCGACCTCGGTAGAGATTCCTACCGTAAAACGAGATGGCACATCAACCCGAATATTCTGTTTACTCAATGCTTTAGTGAGATTAACCTCAATCGAAAACGGAGTTAAATCAAGAAAACTATAATCTTGAAAAATCGGCCACACAAAAGCAGCACCACCATGAATACACTTCGCAGAGATCCCATTAC
>JBFYZC010000392.1:0-2662 GCA_041309705.1 Bacillota bacterium
TATCAAAATACTAAAAATTGTTATACTTTATCCTATTACTCAAAACAAGAAATTGATAAAATAAAAAATTTGCTTGAAATTCCAGATGAAGGGGTATCTAAGCGAAAATTTAATTTCATAGGTTACAGTAAAAATTTTGAGAAACATTTACAACAAAGGAATATTAAAAAATATTTGAAATCAAAGACTGATATAACTGAATCAAGGATTGCTTATGATCTAAAAATTACCCGTAAAACTATACGTAAATATAAAGCTAAATCTGATTTTAAAGGTAATAGTAGTAACTTTAAAAAATTGACAATTGAAGATATGCAGGCATTAGCTGCCTTATATAATGGTAAATGCTTATTTAGTGAATATATAAACATTAATACTCCTGTACTTTGGGAATGCGACCAAGGACATCAATTTGAAGCAAAACCTAGTTTGATCAAATATGATCATTGCTGGTGTCCAATTTGTAAAAAAGAATCCATTTTTGAAGCGAGTAAAAAAAGACGAGAGCTAATTGAAGAAAGAAGGACAAAAAAATGCAACTAATTATTGCAGAGAAGCCATCTGTTGCTGCCCATATTGCTAAAGTATTGGGTGCAAATAAACGTTGTGATGGCTATTTTGAAGGAAATCAATACTATGTGACCTTTGTCTTTGGACATCTCTTCACTTTGTATGATGCCAAAGACTACGATCAAAAATATAGCATTTGGAACGTTGAGAATCTACCTGTAATTCCAGAGAAATTTCAGTACAAGTTAATTGACGATTCAGGAGTTAAGAAGCAGTTTAAAATTATTGATGGACTAATCAAAAATCCTAATGTCACATCAATAGTTAATGCCTGTGACGCTGATCGGGAAGGAAGCCTGATTTTTGCAGAAGTGTTTGACGCTACAAAGACCACTAAGCCACTAAAAAGGCTCTGGGTAAGTTCTCATACACCTGAAGACATTAAGGCTGGATTTAGTCAAATAAAGACCGCTGCCGATGATGCACCACTCACTCAGGCAGGCTATGCCCGTCAATGGGCGGATTGGCTTTTTGGAATTAACTTGACTGTAGCAACTACCAAGTTATATGCAACAGATAAAACCGTTCTCAAGGTAGGACGGGTAATTCTCCCCACTATCTATTTAATCTACAAGCGAGATATGGAAATCAAGAATTTTAAGCCACGTAAATATTATGAGTTAGTAGCAAATTTCGAAGCTGAAACAGGTACTTATCAAGGATTATACTTCAAAGACAAACAAACACAATTTGATAATGAGGAAGAATTAAAATCAATTGTGCAAGATGTAACAGGGAAGTCTGGAAGAATCATTTCATCACAAACTAAAAGAGTTAATCAGGGACCACCAAAATTATTTAACCTGACCGATTTGCAAGGATATATCACTAGTAAATTTACTGGATTTACTGCTGAAAAGGTTTTAAAAATTGCTCAGGAACTTTATGAGAAACAATATATTACTTATCCCCGTACTGCCTCCCGTTATCTTGATAATTCGCAGATAGATGCTGCCAGAAAATCCTTACAAGCTGTCAAAGCAGAATTTTATAGTAATCTAGATATTAATTTTAAAGAATCAAAAAGTGTTTTTGATAGCGCGAAAGTTGACAGCCATCCTGCCTTATCTCCTACGCATATAGTTCCAAAAAACTTAGATGAAGCTGAAAATATCGTTTATATGGAAATCGTGAAGCGTTTCTGTGTGCAATTCATGCCAGTGGCAGAGTATGATCAGACGGAAGCAATCACTGAAGTTTCAAGTTACAAGTTTATAACCAAAGGAAAAGTGTTAGTGATTCCCGGATGGAAGACACTTTACGGGGCAACGTTAGACGAAGAAGGAGAAGAACCAGAATTAAAAATTCAGCTAAAAGAACAAATGCCAGTAAAGACAGTTTCAGCTAAAGCTGTACCAAAAGAGACAAAACCACCTGCCAAATACACAGTAAAAAGTTTACTTGAAGCTATGCAAAACTGTGGAAAAACAGTTACCACAGAAGATGAGCTGGAACTATTAAAAGGATACCAAATCGGAACATCTGCAACCAGAGCCGATATTTTGAAAAAGGTTGAAAAGATTGGCTACATCCAAATGAAAGGCAAGTCGTACTCAATTACTGAGATGGGAGCTAGTTTGATTGAAATTTTCCCACTTAAAGAGATGTTAGAGCCAGATTTTACAGGACGGTTAGAGAAGCAATTAAAAGATATTGAACGTGGTGAATTGCAGTCTGAGAGCTTTTTGAAAATAGTTAATGAGTTAGTATCAAATGGACTTGAGCAGATGCGGAGTACTAAAGGCAATATTGGTAGCAAAAATATTGAAGTGCTTGGTCAATGTCCGAACTGTGGAAAACAGATCATTGAATCAACTAAAGGCTTTGGTTGCATGGGCTACAAAGAAGGTTGTAAGTTTGTAATTTGGAAAGAGAATGCCCTCTTGAAGAAGTATGGAGTTAAGACAGTGCCTAAAGCTTTGGTGAAAGAATTGCTAGTTAAGAAAGAAGTTAAATGCAAGTTAGGAACTTATTTAGTTAAAGTGACAATTGAAAAAGCTGATCAATACTGGAATCTGAAGTTTCATTTCGATGATGAAATGGAAGTTGCTTCTCTAGGCAAATGCCCTGAATGTGGTAAGGATATTGTAGA
>JBFYZC010000393.1:0-2635 GCA_041309705.1 Bacillota bacterium
CCATTTCGCGATAAATCAAATACGCGGTGATAGAACCTGTAGATTCAAATACTCTCCAAAAGAAGTCTGCCGATAATGTCACTTCAATCATCCCCTTTTTCACAGACTAATAGGTCGTGAAAACGGTCACCGCAATACAAGTTAATTATATCAAAGTCATTTAATTTTTACAAGAGTCTCTCTTGATTCGTTGGCGAATTGCTTCATAAATTAGGAGTGCGGCAGAGACCCCAACATTCAAAGACTCCGCCCTGCCTGGCTGAGGAATCGAGACTCGCTGCAGCGGTAATTCTTGCCATGCAGTGCTTAAGCCTCTACCTTCATTTCCCACCAGAAAAATTGTTGCCAAAGTGAGATCTGCCTCAAAATAACTCGTGGTTGCTCCTGCTTCACCGGCTACAATCTGAACCAATCCTTGCTTGATCGGGTTCAAAAATTCTCTTGGCTCAACATTTTGATAGATTTTTTGATAAAAAACCCCACCCATACTGGCACGAACTACTTTGCCCTGATATGGATCGGCAGTTCCTTTGGTACAGAAGATCGCTTCCAAGCCAGCTGCCCAAGCAGTTCGGATAATCGTCCCCAGATTACCTGGATCTTGCAACCCATCCAAAATGATTCCTGTTTTCAAACTAGCAAAATCAATCATGGTGGTCATTGGAACCTTCACTAAGGCGATAACTCCTTGTGAATTTTCAGTCTCCGCTAACTTAGGGAAGATACTCTCACTAACCTCTGTTTGAGGAAATTGCTCAAAAATCTTCTTTAAAAGCCTTCGACCTTCCTCAGTGGTCTCAAGCTTCTTCGACCACAAAATCTCTTTTATCTCTGCTCCAGCATTAATTGCCTCGTCGACTAAATGAATTCCTTCTGCCAAAAAGAGACCATGTTCCAAACGTCCTTTTTTCTGATGTAGGCTGGTGACTAATTTGCAAAGCTGATTGGTACTACTGGTAATCAATTTTTTTACTCCTCTTTCCCGATCGATCTCTAGTGTATCAAATTTCTCCGTTTACTGCAAGCCTTATTGCACGATAAGCCCCGTGATAAATACCACTCTCTTTGGCACGAATAATTTTCTCGCAGAACATTGCCAGCATCTCATCTGAATTTAAAATCAACTTCAACATCTGTAAGGTACGCTCAATCGTCTCACATTCAATCGTACCATCACCAACCTCTGCCGCACGAATCGCCCCCCATGCCTCATGTCCACCCACACGTTTAATCAAGAGTTTCGGTACCGGATAGAAACTCAGCTCACTTGGTTTGGTTACCAAGAGATCGGTCGAGCGCATCAAGAGATTACTCGCATAGACTGCCGCAAAGATCTCCTGATGGTAAAAGGCATGTACGCCACTTACTTCTCCGGTTAAGGCATGATTGGCAAATTCACAAGTCTCGTCCCAATTATCAAAATGTTGCTGAGCAACCTGTTCTAGCTCCGGAAGTGCTTTGACCAACCCTTCCCAAACATTATGATGATCCCCGACGTTAATATATAAAACCGCTGCTCCCTTTTTAATCAAAGGCAGTAATTCTTTAATGATTGCCACAAAGATCTCCTGCTGCGCCCCGGCTCCGCCAACAGTGAGCAAAATTCGCTTGGCGGCTTTCTGTTTCAATCGCACTAAACGTGCCCGACAATCTGCTTCCAGATTCTCCACCAGTTCATGATCAACATAATGTCCAACCTCAAACAACTCTCCTTCAGGAATCGGCTGCAAAATCTTTGTCCCAGCCATCCCTTTAAGTGTCTTGTAGCCAAAATAAGCCGACGGAGTCTGCACGGTATGCAGCGAACCTTCTGCCAAATGCAATGCCATTGGCCAATTATCCGGGATCACATTCACTACCTTGGTCAAGCCAGCATGAACAGCCGCCTGGGCTGGCCAGACATGGGTTGCCAGATAAGGAATCTCCTTTGGTAGCTCGGCAAAGATCGGGGTCATCAACTCCGCCACTTTCTGGTCGATTGCATTATAGGATAACTTTTTAAACCCTTCGGAATTTAGTGGTTCCCAGTAGTATTTATTGAACAATGCGTATTGCTGTGATAATTTCGAACCCAAAGAGTACAATGAATTCAAATGGGCAATCACCTTACCACCTGTAGTGGTCTGATAAGCATGTAAATCGAACCAGTAGGGGGTGTACCCCAGGGATTGTGCTGCCGAGGCAATTGCCATCGAGATTCGATAATGTCCAAACCCCATTCTGATATTACCAACAATCACACTTTTTTCAAAATTAATCTCTTGTGGTTGCTCACTCAAGACCAGATTTTTAATTCCCAGAAACTTATTTAATGCCTGATTATTCTCGCTTGCCAGATGATAAATCGTCTGCGAGTCATCGCCAAATTTCTTCAGATATTTCTCTTTCGTCTTGACTGCCTTCTGATAGACTGCTGCAGAGATTGGGTTTCCAAAAATACTCTTTGAACGCTCCATTATTCCACCTCTTTCAAATGTAAAATTAAGGATTTTTAAATGTTCATCACAAAAATCATTTAACCTGCTAAAGTAAAAATATTTCCACAATAAAATTCTCAAAATAAAAAACCCATTCCATGATGGATGGGTTGTCAGGATAACTGCTCCTATAAGCCGAGTTCTGTCCCTGTTGCCAA
>JBFYZC010000394.1:0-9991 GCA_041309705.1 Bacillota bacterium
CAATAATCACATCTAATTGCTCCCAGCCCAGCTGAGTGAGTTCTTTTTTGGTAGTTGGTAAGAACATTTCTATTTCTCCTAAGTTTGGATTCTTTGTCTATTATGCCTTTTTTTTGCGGTAGAGGCAAGCTGAAAAGGGAATATTAATAATTAGTTAAGAAGTTTTTGAGTGGAAACTGAAATTAGTTAATCACGTTAAATAATATTGAAAAAGATTTTACAGCTATTAATTGGAGGTGTAACTGATGGAGATTAATCGCATGACCGAAAAGGTACAGGAGGCTTTGGGAGCGACACAGAGCCTCACGCTTGATTATCGTAATTCACAGATTGAGGTGGAGCATTTACTCTTGACCTTGCTCAAACAGGATGAAGGCTTAGCGAGTTCGCTGGTGACTAAAGCAGGGGCGGATGCCTCGGAACTGTTGCGTCAAGTACGTCGAGAGGTGGAGCAGCTGCCCAAGATGTCAGTCTCGGGTGGTGCGCCAGACCAACTCTATCTAAGCACTCGTTTGAATAAGTTGTTGAATCGCGCTGAGCAACAGATGAAGAAGCTACATGATGAGTATCTTTCGGTGGAACATTTGATTTTAGCAATGATTGATGATGATGGAGCAACAGGAAGATTATTGAAAGCCGCAGGGTTAACTGAGGCGAAGTTAATCAAAGCCTTGCAGAATATTCGGGGGCATCAACGCGTCACGAACAATAATCCGGAAGCTACTTATCAATCGCTGGAACGTTATGGGCGAGATCTGACTCAAGCAGCAGCGCAAGGTAAGCTTGACCCAGTAATTGGGCGTGATGATGAGATTCGTCGCGTGATTCAGGTGCTGTCGCGTCGTACCAAGAATAATCCGGTCTTAATCGGTGAACCTGGGGTAGGTAAGACTGCCATTGTAGAAGGCTTGGCACAACGGATTATTCGTGGCGATGTCCCAGAAGGGCTCAAAGATCGCCAAGTAGTTTCGTTGGACATGGGGGCGTTAATTGCTGGCGCCAAGTATCGTGGTGAATTTGAGGAACGTTTAAAGGCAGTCTTGAAAGAGGTACAGGAGTCGGAGGGCGAGATTATCCTCTTTATTGACGAATTGCATACCGTAGTTGGTGCAGGACGAACTGAAGGGGCAATGGATGCGGGAAATCTCTTGAAACCAATGCTAGCCCGGGGTGAGTTGCATTGTATTGGAGCAACCACCCTAGATGAGTATCACAAGCATATTGAGAAAGATGCAGCTCTGGAACGACGCTTTCAAACAGTGCTGGTCGATCAGCCTACCGTAGAGGATACGATCTCAATCTTACGTGGTCTGAAGGAACGCTATGAGATACATCATGGCGTACGAATTAAGGATGCTTCTCTGGTGGCAGCGGCGGTACTTTCGAACCGTTATATCTCAGACCGTTTTTTGCCTGATAAAGCAATTGATTTAGTGGATGAAGCAGCAGCAAAATTGCGCACCGAGATTGATTCAATGCCAGTGGCGTTGGATGAATTACTCCGCAGAGTAATGCAACTGGAGATTGAGCGGGAAGCACTCCGCAAGGAGCAGGATCAGGCATCGCGAAATCGTCTGGAACGTTTAGAGAAAGAGCTAGCCGAGTTACGCACCGAGTCGGATGCCTTGAAAGCCCGTTGGGATTTGGAAAAAGAAGGCGTCGGTAAGCTGCGTGAGCTGAAAAAGCAGATCGATGCGACTAAAGCTGAGATTGAGCAGGCAGAACGGCAATATGACCTGAATCGACTGGCAGAGTTGAAATATGGCAAATTAATCAAGCTAGAGCAGGAGCTAAAACAGGCAGAGGAACTTTCGCAAGCAGCAACTGGAGCACGGTTGCTCAAAGAAGAAGTGGATGAGGATGATATCGCCGCAGTAGTCAGTCGTTGGACAGGAATACCCGTCTCACGTCTGCTTGAAGGTGAAGTGCAGAAACTCTTACAGCTCGAAGCAGAGTTGCATCAACGGGTAATTGGTCAGGATGAAGCAGTAACTGCAGTTGCTGAAGCAGTAGTACGGGCGCGTTCGGGCTTGAAAGATCCACACCGCCCGATTGGTTCCTTTATTTTCCTTGGACCAACGGGAGTTGGGAAGACCGAACTGGCGCGTACCTTGGCACAACTGCTCTTTGACGATCAGAATGCGATGATTCGGGTTGATATGTCTGAGTATCAGGAGAAGCATACGGTGGCGCGCTTGATTGGAGCTCCTCCTGGTTATGTAGGTTATGAGGAAGGGGGACAGTTGACCGAGGCTGTACGACGACGTCCTTATGCAGTAATTCTTTTTGATGAGATCGAGAAGGCGCATTATGATATCTTCAACATTATGCTGCAGATTTTGGATGATGGACGTTTGACTGATGGACAGGGACGAACAGTTGATTTTAAAAATGCGATTGTGATTATGACTTCGAATATTGGGAGTCAGCGCATCCTAGAGTATCAAGGGAATTTTGTGGGGAATAGCTACGAACAGACGAAAGGTGCGGTTTTGGAGGAGATGCGCCATCATTTCCGACCCGAATTTTTGAACCGAATTGATGAGATTATTGTCTTCCATGCCTTAGCAGAAGAGCATCTGAAGCAGATCGTCACGATTCATCTGGGATTGGTGCAGCAACGTCTGACTGAACGGCAGATTAGTATTGAATTGACGGATGCGGCGAAAGAGTATCTGGTACGCAAGGGCTATGAACCAGCCTATGGAGCTAGACCATTGAAACGAGTGGTGCAAAAAGAGCTCGAAACCCCACTAGGACGCTTGCTTTTGCAAGGAGCAGTCAGAGATGGACAGCAGGTCAAGGTGGACTATGATTCCAGTAAAGGTGAGTTGAGTTTTCAAGCAGAGTGAATCAGGGGGTTGATGTAGGAACCATATAAAAAATCAAATCATTATTTGGCTAGAAGAGGCTGTTGCAAACTGCAACAGCCCATTTACCTAAACTATTTCTTACTAATCGGAACTTGAATCTCAGTCAACCACTCACTGGGGTCTTCCTTATTCCAGCAGCCGTCAATGTATGATTCACGTGGTGGCGCACAAGCTTGATAACCATTGGCTTCAATCCATTTAAAGACTTCGGCATAGGATTTACCAAGGGTGCTGTAAGGACCTTGATGATAGATGCAGGCAGCAGTCTGGATGGCGGGTATTTTTTTATAAACAACCCCATCAGTATTAGGACAGGAAGCAACCACTGCTTCACAGATCTCCACATCAATCTCACTTTCTTTGTACTCGCCATCGTGATAAATATTAAAACAGTAGGCTGGTTCGCGACAGATTGCACCATGGGCTCGCATTTTCTCACCCATTGCCGGGACGACTTCATTTAAGTTTTCGTAATTAGGAATCGTCATCCGCATTGAAGCGACAATTACTTCAGGTAACTCTTTGAGATTAACTTGATTCATTAGTGTTTCCTCCTCGATACTTTTGATCAAGGCATTTACCTTGGCAAGTCGTTGCTTTTCTAAGTGGAGCTTCTGCTCGAGCTCAGTTTGTTTTGCTAAAAGTGCCTGATAGATTGCAGTAGAGTTTGAATTTTGTTTGAATAAAATAGCGATTTCATCTAATGAAAATCCCATCTCTTTGAGTGAGACAACCTCAGCAATCTGCTGCAATTGTGCAGGTTGATAGTAGCGATAACCGTTTTCTTGGCTTACATAGCTGGGTTTTATTAGCCCGATTTCGTCGTAATAGTGTAAAGTTTTGATTGTTACCCGACTGAGTTTGGAAAAATCACCAATCTTGAGCATTTACTACCTCCAAAAATTAACTTGCAATTATAAGATAATGCCTCCGGTAAGCGGAGGGTCAAGAGATTTTTTATTTTACAGCAATATTTTACAAGATTTCGTGGAGGGTTTTCAATATAATTCAATTATTAAAGATAAAAGAAGAGGTGATTTTGATGGAAGAATTAGTAATGATTAATAACTTTGAGAATGGAAAGCTTTTTACTATGCTAAATTCTAAAAATTTATCGGATCTAGGTTGGAAGCCGCATCAAACTTTTAAAGGTGTCTATCTGAAGCATTTGGTAACTGGGGTTGATTCTAATAACGAAATTAGCTGTCATTTAGTAAAGATTGAACCAGGCTGTGAGATTGGGCTTCATACGCATCAAAATAATTTAGAGATTCATGAAGTGATTGCGGGAAGTGGTTCGTTCCTGCTTGGAGAGGATAATTATGAGTATCTGCCGGGAAATATTGGAGTAATTCCAAAAAATGTAGTGCATCAAGTACTGGCAGGTGAGGAAGGATTATATCTGTTGGCAAAATTTAGTCCAGCTTTGCTTTAATTTATAAGAACCAAAGAATTTTATAACAAAGATTCATAGATAGCAGGCAATCTGCTATCTTTTTTTATAACTTTGGAGATATTTCCTTGGACTAATTCCAAGATGTTTTTTGAAATATTTTGAAAAATGGCTTTGATCATAGAAACCAAGTTGCTGCGCGACTATGGCGAGATTAGTTGTTTGTAAAAGCAATTTTTGTGCTGCTTTGATACGTAGTTGAATGAGATACTCAGTAGGGGATAGACCAGTATACCTTTTGAACTCTCGAATGAAATGATAGGGGCTGATAAAACTGAGCTGGCAGAGTTCATTTAAGGTAATTGGCTCTTTAAAATGCTCTTTGAGGTAGAGAATTGTCTTTTCAAACTGCTCTTTTTTAAAAAAATTTTGGTAAGGTAGAAATTGAAAGCTGTCTAAAATATCAATTAAGATTTCTTGTTGTTCAATTGGTAAGGTATCGGGAGTTAAAATCTTTTGAATCTGTTTGAGTAATGTTTGACTTTTTTGTAGATCTTCACTTAAAGGGTTAGCAGAGAATGGTTTTTGATTTTTTATTAGATTTAACAGCACTTCTTCTGGAATGCTGATTACAGTATAACTAATCTGCAGTTCGAGATTTTGAAGACTATGAATTACTCGTGGATTGAGAAAATAGATTGTTCCAGGTTTGATTTGATGCTTTGCTCCGTTTAGACCCAAAAGTGCTGTGCCACTTTTGAGAATTCCGATGTTATATGAGTTATGAAAATGATCACCAAAATGATGAAAGACTTCAGTAGCCTCAATAATAGTGATCTGGAAACATTCAGGAAGGTTAGTAAAGGTAATCTGATTCATGCTGAAATTGCTCCATTTATATGCTTTTTAATAAAGATCTTTTATTTTACTGAGTGAAAAATCCTTGTATTAAGGATTTTTCGTGAAGGTAAAATGAATTAGATCTTTTGGAAAGTAGTTAGCTTATTTAGTTTGGTGTCAGGTAAATACCTTGAGTAGAGTCCACTTTGCCTAATTGATCTGCCCATTTTTCGGGATAACCATGGTAATACCCTTTCCATTTCTGACCGTTTTTTCGATAATAATAGTAAGCATACTGCACACGACAGAATGAGGGAAGACCAATCACCAAAAGGTAGAAGGGACCAAAAATAGCTGATTGAAGACTGTGACCATATTCGTGTTCTTTGTTGACGATGGTTAGATCAAATATTTGGTCATGGTAATCAATATTCCAGAAGACAAACCACCCCAAGGAGACTGCTTCTTCTGCATGGATAAACCAGCGATTTTTTTGAAATTCAACCTGTTTGACTTGGTTTCTTCTTTTTAATTTCTGATAAAGCATGAATCCGAGTAGATTTTGTGGTAGTTGCCAGAGAAAAGAGATAATTAATAAAGGGTATTTGAGGAACATTTTTGCACCCTCCTAGAAAAAGTGTTGTATCAATGTTGCAACAATAATGAGTGCTAAAGTAATAATTACTAAAATTCCCATTGATTTTATTTTTGAATAATTTTTTAGAGTGAAATATTCTCGAACATTATTTTTAAAGAAATATATAAATATTAAGCCGCTAGTAATGATTCTGAAAATATCTCTGCTAAAATAGTATCCACTTCCTCTGCTAGAATTAGCTAATTGGTCAGATAAGCTATTGAGTACAATAATTGAATTGGTATATCTTGCGATCGCATATATGTAATAAAATGCACCCAACCACCAGCCCCATGATTTACCTAGCCACATACCGATTGCGGATAGAATTGATATAACTCCTAAAAATAAAATTGAACTGTACATTAAAACTGAGGAAATACCAATTTCATTTGAAAGGTTAGGATTATGAAAAAAAATTGGAACAAGTATTATGCCTACTCCGCTAATGAAATGAAGGATACTCAAAAGTATAATACCGATTGGTCTATCGTTATTCAAAATTATCCCCTCTGCCATTGTTTTTGAAATATGAATTCTTTTTTTATTAAAAATTTCCTTCATTTTCGGTTGAATTTTGGTGGGTTGCTTTGCATTGATTCACCAAGAGCTTTTATTGTTTTTAAGTTGATGGTGATAGCTTGATGAAAGATAAAAACATTTAAGTAAAATATTAGGAATTGTACATTGACTATTGAAAACGATCTTTGTTATAATAGGAGTTGGTTTCATTAAAAAAAATTATAAATGGAGTGGGTTTTTTGCGGAAAAAGTTCTCTTTGCTGATTATATTATTTTTGATTTTCACCTTGAATTTTTTGGCTTCGGCAAAAAGTAGGAAACCAGTAGTTAATGCGCATTCGGCAATTTTGATGGATGCGACAACAGGGAAAATTATTTACAAAAAGAATTCTAATGCAATTATGGCACCTGCAAGTACCACTAAGATTATGACTGCGATTTTGGTGTTAGAAAAATTATCTTTAGATCAACGGGTTACGGTTGGCGCAAATGGAGTTTCACAGGAAGGAACATCGATTGGCTTAAAACCTTATGAGACTAAAACGGTACGTGAGTTACTTTATGCAATGATGTTACACTCTGGTAACGATGCCGCCACTATCTTAGCGCAAGCAGTATCTGGAACTGAAAATAAATTTGGGGAACTGATGACCAAAAAAGCTAAGTTAATTGGAATGAGTGCGACTAAATTTAAAAATGCCAGTGGGCTACCTGTTGTCGGGCATAGTTCTACGGCATATGATATGGCGTTGCTGACACGATATGCTTTAAAAAATGGTAATTTTGCAGTAATCGTAAATACGAAATTTAAAAATATTACTGGTGCAAAACCTGGTAAAGTTCGTAAATTAAGAAATCACAATAAATTACTGTGGAAATATCCCTATACTACTGGGGTTAAAACGGGATACACGATTAATGCCGGTGGCTGTCTGGTTTCGTCAGCTAGCTATAAGGGAAAAACATTGATTGCGGTAGTTTTAAAGACTAGAACCATTTATGATGATTCGATTAAAATGTTTAATTATGGATTTGGTTTATAATTTTTAATATATAATTATTCAAGGCAACACTGATCGCGGTGTTGCTTTTTAAATTTAATTAAATAATTGCACTTGATTTTTACCAAAAAAAAATTTGACACCACAAATAGGAAAAATGAGATTCTCATGGAATTATTGTAAGAAAGAGTAAAGGAGTGAGACATAGGGAATGATTTGGCTTAATTTTGTGGGCAAAATTTTTAAATTATTGCATTCAGATAAAACCCCCCGTCATTTGGCGGCAGGTTTTGCTTTGGGCTCGATTATTGGGTTGACCCCATTGCTATCATTGCATAATCTGGTAGTTTTTTGTGTGATTTTTTTATTAAATGTAAGTATTCCGGCAGCGATGTTTGCAATGGTCTTTTTTGAATTGTTTGCTTATTTGTTTGATCCGTTTTTTCATGAGATTGGTTATACTCTCTTGGTGAAAACCGAATTTTTAAGACCATTTTGGACGCAATTATATAATATGCCGATTGCACCATTGACTAAATTTTATAATACAGTGGTCTTGGGGAGTTTTGTCACTTCATTGGTGACATTAATCCCAATTCACTTTGCTTTTAAGTATTTTGTAATTTATTATCGTTTACATCTAGCAGAGAAAGTAGAGAATTTAAAAATTGTTAAGCTGGTGAAAGGTAGTAACCTCTTTCAGTTAGTAAAAAGAGTACAAATCAAAATGTAAATTAGGAGCATAAGAAGATGCGGTGGAAAGCTATTATAATTGTAATTCCATTATTAATTGGCTTGATATTTGGTTTATTCTGCTTTAAAGATTTAATGATTGAATGGTCAATTGTCAATTCATTACAAACGGTAATTGGAGCAAAGGTCGAAGCGCATCCGGTACACTTTGATCCCTTTAGTTTAACAATTACCATTGGCAATCTGCAGATTACCAATCCCAATAATACTTGGCGTAATCTGATTGAAGCAGATAATCTAAAGCTTGGAGTCGCCGGGAAACCACTTTTGTGGGGCAAAACGGTAATTGAGGAGATCAATGTTGAGGATTTAATTTTGAATGCGCCACGTAAGACCAATGGAAAGATTAAAATCTATCGTCTTCCTGGACCGTTAGGAGAAGCACAAGCAAAGTTAAATCAAGACATTGCAGAGATTCCAAGTTTAAACCCAGAGGTATTGAAGGGGAATTTGGATCTTAAGCCATTGTTGGCGAATTATCAATTTAAAACTCATCTCGATGCCAAGGTGATCAATGGTAAGCTTGACGCTACTAAGGAAAAATGGGATGAGAATCTGGCAAAACTTCAAGAAACCAAGACAAAGATCAACGAGTTGCATCAGAAATTGATTGCCTTTCAGAATCAGCCGGTACAAACCGTGGCAGATCTTAAACCAAAGTACGATCTGTTGAATAGCCTTAAAGATCAGACAATTACAGTGCAAAATCAGATCAATAGTACGGTGAATGGTTATCAATCGGAGTTTAACCAGTTAAAAACGGATATTGATTATCTAAAGAATAGTGCTTTGGCGGATTATCATGCCTTGATGAAGCTTGCAAAATTGCCGAGTCTGGAGAGTTTTAACTTTGCTGAAGCTTTGTTTGGGAAAGCAATCTTAAATGAAGCAGCACTTTTTACAGGTTTAGCGGATCAATTACAAAAGATGGTGCCCATTTCACTGGAAAGCCCACCGAAAGAGAAGCATCCACGTGGTGGACAGGAGATCAGTTTTCCGGGTCAGAAAGTCTATCCGCGTCTGTTGATCAAACATGTGAGTATTTCGGGGCAGAGCACGCCGGATTCCAAATACCGCGGTTATTATGCCAAAGGTGTGGTTGAGGGAATTACCACTGAACCAGTGGTCTATGGTGTACCAATGCAGGTAAAAGTCTTTGGACAAGCACCTAATAAGGCATATCTGGATATTAAGGCAACTTTAGATAATACTAAGCCTCAATATCGTAATCAGATTTATTTAAATGTTGGAAATTTACCTGTACCAGAGTATAAACTGCCAGAGAATAAGTTTTTTCCGGATCAGATTGGCTCAGGAATGGCAAAGGTGAAGACGGATTTTCGTTTGACACCGGGATATTATTTCTTAAACATGAAGATTAGTCTCGAAGATCTGGTTTGTAAGTATAATAGTAAGATTAGTGCCGATGATTTAGCAGCGGAGATTATTCGCGAGACACTATCCGGGATTAATCGCACCAGTCTCGACTTTCAATTAGAAAGTCTGAATAAAAAGATGAAGATGAAGCTGGATTCAGATATCAATGAGCTGATTGCTGCGCGGTTTAATCAAGTAGTGGGTGAGAAGTTGAATAAATTTAAAACTGAAATTATGGATCGCGTCAATGCTGAATTAGAGAAGAAGAAGCAAGAGCTGGAAGCAGAAAGACAGCGAATTTTAGCTGAAGGTCAGAAGAAGATTGATGAGGTGCAGGGATTATTAGATCAAGAGAAAAAGAAACTTGAAGAACTTAAAGCTCAGTTAGAGAAGAAGAAGCTGGAATTGGAAGGCAAGGTAAATGATTTAAAAAATCAGAAACAACAAGAGCTAGAAGCAGAGAAGAATAAAGCAATTGAAGAGAAGAAGACCGAGTTGAAGGATAAGCTGAATATTCAAGGGTTATTTAATAAGCCGGCGACCAGTCCTGGTAATTAAAGATTATATATTTTCACTTGATAAAATAAGAGATCTT
>JBFYZC010000395.1:0-6959 GCA_041309705.1 Bacillota bacterium
GAAAAAAAGAATGTCGAAGTAATGGTGTCAGAACTGGAAGTGAATGAAGCTACCGAAGTAATCAATCATGCTTTGCAAAAATTTTAATAATTTTAAAAATTTCCATATAAATAGATATTGTTATTATATAGAATTATAATTCTAGAAGAGTTGGGTGTTTTTTAAAAGATCTATATATTTTATCATCATGAAAAATCTTTAGTGCTTTGGATAATAAAGCATATATGTAATTGCTTTAAAATATTTTTGAAAGTTATATGCAGGAATTCCGGAATAAACCTCGAATATTTTCTCGAAGTTTTTGGAGATTATCAGAATAAAATATTGTTAGCTTAAAATGAATTTGTTTATATATATATTTAGTTCATTTTATATACATTATAATACAAAAATTATTGTTTGGCTTTATATAATATATACAAAGGATAAGTAATCTGAATGACGAAACCTAATATCATCCATCTTTAAATTGCAAGTATAAATTTCGTATGCTCTTTTCAATAAAAACAACCAGTTACTTTAAGATCATCTTTATTTTATATAGTTTATTTAAAAAGTAACAGTTGCAAGGAGTTGAGTCTTTGTTAAAAGATTTATTTAAAACTAAACCTAAATATGTTACTATCGGACCTGAGCAGAAAACGCAGCGAACAGAGCCAATCGAGAAAAAGGAGATTCCTGACGGACTTTGGATCAAATGTGAACGTTGTGACCAGATTACATATCAAAAAGATTTAGCAAAAAATTTGAAAGTCTGTCCAAAGTGTGAATTTCATTTTCGTATTAACGCTAAAGAACGATTAAATTTACTCGTTGATGCGGGAGAATTTCAAGAAATCGATCCTAATTTAAAGACAGTTAATATTTTAAATTTTCCTGATTATGAAAATAAGATTAAAAAGTCACAAAAAAATACTGATCTTACTGAAGGAATTCTTTCTGGACGAGCTAAATTAGATGGCATTCCAGCAATCTTGGCAATTATGGATTTTGGTTTTATTACTGGCTCCATGGGTTCTGTCGTTGGCGAAAAAATTACGCGCGCAATTGAGCTCGCAGCAGCAGAGAAACTACCTTTAATTTTAATCTCGGCTGGTGGCGGAGGAGCACGGATGCAGGAAGGAATCAATTCCTTAATGCAGATGGCTAAGACCAGTCAAGCCCTGAATATGCTATCCGCAGCAGGTTCTTTGTATATTTCAATACTAACTGACCCCACTATGGGTGGTGTCTTTGCCAGTTTTGCTTCCTTAGGTGACATTGTAATCGCTGAACCAGATGCTTTGATTGGTTTTGCAGGACCCAGAGTAATTCAACAGACAATTCGTCAAACTTTGCCACCAGGATTTCAAACTTCTCAGTTTCAATTAGAGCATGGCTATGTAGATATGATCGTGCAACGTAAAGATTTAAAAGCTACACTAGTGCAACTACTAAGATTCCATGGTGGAGGTATTCAAGATGGCAAGTAATCTGGGCCCGGTCTTGGAATTCGAAAAACCAATTATCGAATTGGAGAAACAGATTGAAGAGATCAAAGCTTTTTCGAGTGAGAAGAACATTGATATGGCACAACAAATTGGAGCACTCGAAGAACGTTTAAATGCATTACGTCAAGAGATTTATCAGAATCTTACTATCTGGCAACGAATTCAAATTGCACGTCATCCTAAGCGACCAACGTTTTCGGATTATGTAAATATGATCTGTACTGATTTTGTTGAGCTGCATGGTGATCGACTTTATCGTGATGACCCTGCTTTGATTGGAGGGTTAGCATATTTAGACGAGATTCCCGTTACTATCTTAGGACAACAAAAAGGGAAAAGTACCAAAGATAATATTTTTCGTAATTTTGGTCAACCACATCCCGAAGGTTATCGTAAAGCGCTCCGTCTGATGCAGCAAGCTGATAAATTTAATCGTCCGATTGTTTGTCTGGTTGATGTAGTCGGTGCGTATCCGGGAATTGAAGCAGAAGAACGTGGACAAGGAGAGGCAGTAGCGAGAAATATTCGGGAAATGGCAAATCTTTCAGTACCAATCATTGTAGTTATTACTGGGGAAGGCGGCAGTGGTGGCGCACTGGCAACCGGAGTTGGTAATAAGGTGTTGATTATGGAGAATGCATACTATTCAGTAATCTCTCCCGAAGGCTGTGCCTCGATTCTTTGGAAGGATGCTTCAAGAGCTGCTGATGCTGCTGCTACTTTGAAAATTAGTCCTCAAGATCTTTTGCAACTGGAAATCATTGATGAAATTATCCCTGAACCATTGGGTGGAGCGCATAAAAACCCTGTTGAAGCAGGAGCGAATCTTAAAAAAAATATTTTAGAATATTTACGTCCGATGCTGAAGCAGACTAGAGCTGAAAATCATGCGCAACGCTACCAACGATTTAGAGCGTATGGAAAATTTCTTGAAGGATAAAATAATAAAAACCAATCTACCAGAGCGAATGCTCTGGTTTTTGTTACCAAAAGGTTAAATATATTAAAACTACTTGACTTGCAGAGTGATTACTGTAACAATATAATAGGCAAGAAATTAATTTTTATTAACTATACGAATGTATTTTTCCAAAAATATTGATTTTTTATATTATAAATATCTATTTTTAACAAACATTAGGAGTGGTAAGAATGAAGATCGGTGTCTTAACAAGTGGCGGAGATGCCCCGGGAATGAATGCAGCCATTAGAGCTGTAGTACGAAAAGCAATTTATCATAACTGTGAAGTTTATGGGATTAAGCATGGTTACAGTGGTATTATTAATGGAGATATTATTCCATTAACCACTACCTCTGTCGGGGACATTATTCAACGTGGTGGTACAATTTTACAAACTGCCCGTTGTTTAGAGTTTAAAACTCCAGAAGGACAGGCGAAAGCAAAGAAAAAATTGGACAAATTGGGTCTAAACGGTCTGGTAATTTTAGGTGGCGATGGTTCTTTTAAAGGAGCACAAGTTTTAAACAAGATGGGATTCCAAACTGTAGGGTTACCGGCAACAATTGATAATGATATTGGTTGTACCGAGTACACCATTGGCTATGATACTGCAGTAAATACTGTTTTGGATGCAATGAATAAGATTCGTGACACTGCATCTTCCCATAATCGGATTTACGTAATTGAAGTAATGGGTAAAAATGCTGGCTTTATTGCTGCAGCAGCAGGTTTGACTGGTGGAGCAGAAGCGATTTTAGTACCCGAAATACCAAGCGATCTGGAATCAATCACTGCTCAGATTGAAAATAATCGTAAACGCGGTAAGAGCCATTGTATTATTATTGTAGCGGAAGGATTATTTGGTGTTCCGGAGAGTGGTACGAGTGCTTTTAAAGTTGGGAATTATATCTCCATGCGCACTGGAGCTGACACCAGAATTACTATTTTAGGTCATCTGCAACGCGGTGGTACACCCAGCTATTTTGACCGAAAAATAGCTACTTTGATGGGAGCTAAAGCTGTTGAGCTACTTTTAAATGGCGAATCCGAAAAGATGGTCGGCTTTACCGAAAATAAAATTCAAGTTTACAATCTTGATGATGCGATCAATCAACATCGTACTGTAGATCCAGCCGAATTAGAATTGGCATATATCATGGCAAATGCTTAAAAATATATGATATATACTTTACAATAAAGATCTTTTAGAAAGTATATAATTACAATTGGAGAGAGAAGTATTGAAAAAGACAAAAATTATTTGTACAATTGGTCCTGCAAGTGAAAATTCTGCCGTTTTAGAAAAACTCTTTAAAGCAGGTATGAATATTGCACGACTTAATTTTTCGCATGGTTCTTATCAAGAACATGCACAAAGAGTTAAAAACATTCGCGAAACTTCAGCCGCATTAAATATTCACATTGGGATTCTTGCAGATATTCAAGGACCAAAGATTCGCACTGGATACTTGAGTCAAGAAGTTTTACAGTTAACTGAAGGTCAAGAAATAAATCTGACCGTTGATCGTACCAAGGAACGTACTGAAGGTTACATCTATGTAGATTACCCTGGTCTAGTAAATGATGTAAAGGTTGGAGGAACGATACTTTTAGTTGATGGTCTGATTCAACTTTCTGTGACAGAAAAACAGATCGATCAGGTTAAATGTGTAGTCGAAATTGGTGGAGAACTAATGGCACGTAAGGGAGTAGCTTTGCCTGGAGCTTCAGTTAATCTCCCTGCCTTAACTGAAAAAGATCGTGCTGATTTGGAATTTATCGTTAAACAAGAGGTTGATTTTATCGCCGTCTCTTTCGCACGCAAAGCAGAACACATTAGAGAGATTCGCCAATTAATTGAAAAATTAGGCGGCAACCAGATGATCATTGCGAAGATTGAGAACGAAGAAGGTGTACGTAACTGTAAGGAGATCATCGAAGTAGCTGATGGAATTATGGTTGCTCGTGGCGATCTTGGCGTAGAAGTTCCTCCAGAAGATGTACCCCTCTTACAACAACAATTGATCGAAGTTTGTAATACTGTTGGTAAACCAGTTATTACTGCCACTGAGATGCTGGAATCAATGATCAGAAATCCTCGTCCAACCCGTGCCGAGATCACTGACGTGGCACATGCTATTCTAAGTGGCACTGATGCGATCATGCTTTCTGCAGAAACGGCAGTTGGTAAATATCCAGTTGAAGCAGTTGAAATGATGAGTCGTACTGCTAAACGAATTGAAGATACCTTAAAATATGAAGAGATTCTGGCGCGTAAGAGTGTTGGAGCTTCACGAAGTGTCGCTGACGCAATTAGTCATGCTACCTGTCAAACCTCGCTGGATTTACATGCCAAAGCAGTAATCATCTCAACTCATATGGGGGTAACTGCCCGTATGGTCTCTAAATATCGTCCCAAAGCACCAATCATTGCAGCGACCTTTACTGAACTCTATGCTCGTCAATTAACAATCTCTTGGGGAGTCTATCCGATTTTGGTACCAAAATTTCAAAATTTGGATGAAATGTTTACCTTAAGTGTTCAAGCATCAAAGGAAAAAGGGTTTGTCATGCAGAATGATCTAGTGGTAATTACTGCTGGGTTTAAAGTTGGCGAGACTGGTTCAACCAACTTATTAAAAGTTGATTTGGTGGAATAATAGTTTTTAGATATGTCAAAAAATATTATGGGGGCGATCTAATGTTAAATTTCGACCAAAGTAATTTTAAATCTGAGGTGATCTCTGCCAAAACTCCAGTGTTGGTGGATTTTTGGGCTCCTTGGTGTGGACCATGCAAAATGATTGCACCAATTATTGAAGAAATCGCTGAAGATTATGCAGAAAAAATCTCTGTGGGCAAAGTTAATATTGATGATAATCAATCATTAGCGGAAGAATATGAAATCGTCAGCATTCCTACCGTCTGTCTCTTTAAAAATGGTCAAGTTGTAAAAAAGATCGTTGGTTTTCGCTCTAAAAAGGAAATAATGTCAGAATTAGATAAATATCTCGCCTAGTTTTGATTTGTTTCATTTGTGTGACAATTTTAATTTTTATTTGACAAAAACAACTTAGTTTTATATAATATCCATTGAACTGAATAACTCATCCAGAGAGGTGGAGGGTCAGGGCCCAATGAAACCCGGCAACCCGGAACTATTTAATAGTCCGCAGGGTGCCAATTCCCCCAGATGTTTTCTGGAAGATGAGATGTGCAAACATTACCCTTCCAGTATTTCTGGAAGGGTTTTTTGTTGATTTTATCAGTAATTATTTGAAAAATTTGAGGAGGCAATTAAATGAGTAAGCGATATTTATTCACTTCTGAATCAGTTACAGAAGGACATCCAGATAAAATCTGTGATCAGATCTCAGATGCAGTCTTGGATGCGATCTTCTCCCAAGACCCCGGAGCACGTGTTGCTTGTGAAACCGCAGTTACAACTGGATTAGTTCTGGTGATGGGCGAGATCTCCACCAAATGTTATGTGGATATCCAGAAAATTGCCAGAGAAACAATTCGTGAGATTGGTTATACTCGTGCTAAATATGGTTTTGACTGCGATACCTGTGCAGTATTAACCGCAATCGATGAGCAATCAGCTGATATTGCAATGGGTGTAGATCAAGCACTCGAAGCTAAACAAGGTGCGATGAGCGATGCTTCAATTGAAGCAATTGGTGCTGGGGATCAAGGAATGGTCTTTGGTTATGCATGTAATGAGACTTCTGAGTATATGCCAATGCCAATCTCACTCGCCCATCAATTAACCAGAAAGCTTTCCGAGGCTCGTAAGAATGAAACTTTAACCTATTTACGTCCTGATGGCAAAAGTCAGGTAACGGTGGAATATCTGGATGGCGTACCGGTCAGAGTAGATACCGTAGTCATCTCGACCCAGCATGATGTCAACATTGAGCATGACCAGATCGAAAAAGACATCATTAATTATGTGATTAAACCTGTGATCCCGGCGCAGTTAATTGATGATAAGACCCGTTTCTTCATTAATCCAACGGGACGTTTTGTGATTGGTGGTCCTCAAGGTGATTCTGGTCTTACGGGACGCAAGATTATTGTCGATACTTATGGTGGACGAGCCCGTCATGGTGGTGGTGCTTTCTCGGGTAAAGATCCGACGAAAGTTGACCGTTCTGCCGCCTATGCTGCCCGTTATGCTGCTAAAAATGTCGTCGCCGCTGGATTGGCGAAAGAATGTGAGATTCAGATTGCTTATGCAATCGGGGTTGCCAAACCGGTTTCTGTCTTGGTAAATACCTTTGGTAGTGGTAAACTAAGTGATGCTGAGCTCGCTGAGCTAGTAAATCAAACCTTTGATTTCCGCCCCGCAGCAATTATTCGTGATCTGAATTTACGGCAACCAATCTATCGCCAAGTCGCTGCTTATGGACATTTTGGACGATTAGATCTGAATCTCCCCTGGGAGCGTTTGGATAAGGTTGAAGCCCTGAAGCAGGCAACCGCAAGTAAAGTTTGAGGTAAC
>JBFYZC010000396.1:0-14096 GCA_041309705.1 Bacillota bacterium
CACCTTTCTTTGTAGATAATTTTATGAAGAGTAATTATAGTTTTAGAACTAAGATTTATGATTTTGAAGTAAAACATTTTTTGAAAATCTGACATATATTATTTGATAAGTTCATAGAATGGTTAGACCAAAAAACAGCCTGACTAATTACGTACCTTAATCTGGCACGTGATTATGTTTGGGGCTATATTTTGCGCAAAAATAATTTGGCAAATATTTTTTTGGGACACATATTAAATAATATAAATGGAGGTCAAAAAATGTTTTGTTATGATTGTGGAGAGAAGGCAGGTTCTTGGCAGGAGCATTGTAAACGATGTGGAGCGGATTTAATGAAACGTGGAAAACGTAATGTCAGTGCTGAGCATACGTTATTGGAGAGATTTTATTCCCGACAGTTTCAAAGTTAATCGAAGCTGGCTTGTGTAAATAATTGATGCGTCCTGAATGTCAGGACGTTTTTTATTTTAATTGCGTTGAATATGCTATATATTTTTAAAATTAAGATAATATATTACATATAAAGGGCAATGGATGATTTAAATAATAATCTTAAAAACATGACGGATTTTTGTGATGAATTTTTTAAAAAATGTCGATAAATTTTATAAAAGATGCTTTTCAAAGTAGAGAATTTACAGTATTATATATATGATTTCTGTTGAAGAATGACTAAAAATAAATAGATAAAAAGCAGTAACCAATAAGTGAGCATTAGTCGAGGGCGCTATTTTGGTAGAAAATATATTGTTGCATATTCGGAGGAAATGTGATGGAGAAGGAAATGGATCCAATTTGGCTACCAAAAGGAGTGGTTTTGCAGAAAAATTATCAGATTCGCAAGAAGATTGCCATTAGTGAACATTCGATTGTTTATCTTGGGTATGATTTGATGAAACAGAAACATTGTATCATCAAGGAATATTTTCCTCATAAGATAGTCCTGCGTGATCTGGATGACAAAACAGTGGTTTGTCGTAAATTTTTGATGAAGGAAAAATATCATCAAGCAAGTTGCGATTTTTTGAATGAATTTCAGATTGTTGAAAAATACAACCACCCTTCAATTGTAAAAGGAATTGCTTCTTTTGGTGAAAATAATACCAGCTACATAGTTTTAGAGTATTATCGTGGAAAAACTTTGGATCGATATATTGAGAGCGAAAAAGAGATTTCGATTGCTAGGTTTTTACACAAAATATATATCCCATTAATTGATACGGTGAGGTTGATTCATCAAGATGGAATAATTCATCGTGATCTTAAACCAAGTAATATTATTATTACTTCACAGGGAGTTCCAGTAATTATCGATTTTGGTTCTGCACTTTATTATCAAAAGTTACAAAAGAAAAGAATTTTTGTGACACCAGGTTTTTCTCCAATTGAGTATTATTCTGAAAAATCACGGCAAGGTCGTTACTCGGATTTGTATAGTATGGCGGCGATTTTATATTACTATTTATCCGGTCAGATACCATTAATAGCAAATAATCGGCTTCATGAAGATCGAATTGAACATATTAATCATTTGTGTGGCGAGATTTCAAAAATTTTTGGTTTTGTGATTATGAAAAATCTAGCATTTGAAGGTCAGAAAAGATTTAATAATTTAAATTTTTTAAAAATATTTGTAGTAATCGAATGGTGGTGGCAAAGAATTAAAACTGGATTAAGAAAAAATTGAGAGAGATTATTAAAAAAATTTTTCCATATGCAGGAAAAAGGCGGTTGGTGATGAATTATAATTTATAATGGATGCAAATCAAATGTAAAATTGTTAAGTAGAAATAAATATTATCAAATATTACATTTATTTTATTTGTTTGTATTTGTGCAATATAGTTAAAGCGCATATGATTACTTGTTGATTTTAATAAAATAAGTGATGTTGATTATGCTTGATTATTAAAAATGTAATTACTTTATATTTTTGATAATTAGGTGAATATAATTTAAAAAGGAGAATGTCTGTATGGAGACTATTTACCAAACGAACCGTACTATTTTGTTTGAAGAAATTAATCCGGAAAAGCAAGACCTAATTACTCTGGTAGGTGATGTAAAAGGAATTGATAGCTTAAATGATGAGAAGATTAAAGAGATTAATCAACATTTACTAGTTAAAAATTTTGATGAGTTTCTAAATAAATTCTCACCTACAGTCTATTCATTTTATAATGCTGCTAATCAAAAAGTGATCTATACCTTGAAAAAACCAGAAGGTGTATCCGATGAATGTATCTCTGAGATTAAACTAGATCATAACAATGATTTTTTGAAGATGTTGTTTACCTTGATTGAAACAAAACGCAGTCAGGGAATTAAGAATGTTGATTTTCGTTTTGAAAAAGTATTGGACATGATCTCTCCGAAAAAAGTAATGGAAGATATTAAGCAGGTTCGTAAAGAGGTTCACTATCTTTATAACAAATATGAAGAATTGGAAGATGGCGATCCTAAGAAATTAGATCTGGGTGACAAGTTGAATCAGAAATTTGAGGAAGCCAGCCAAAACTATAATAATGTTCTGGCAATGCTGCCACTGGCAATTGAAGATATCAAAACCAGATTACTCTTTGGTAAAACTCAGGAAGGTAATAAAGCAGAGTCGATTCAGATCGGCTTACTTACCATGGGAGATACGGGCGAGCTGCGAATTATTGAGGCACCCAAGAAAGAGACTGGTGCTTTAATGGTAATGAATGAAGAGATGAATCAGAACCTGGTAGCAACTTTTGAAGAAGATTATGATGAAATTACTGAAAATCCGTCACCTTATGTCAAAGATTTGGTAGTAAGAACCTTCTGTCCTTTGCCAGCAGTTCAGAATGAGATTGATGTTGCGCGTGAGGTCAATAATTATAATACATATCTGGAATTTTACAAAACCGCTAAAGATGATTTTGTGAAGACAGCGAAACCATTAGTAGAGATTATTCTTGGGGTAAAAATGTTTTTTGAGCAGTATGATACCAAGAATAAAGGAATGCAACCAACCTTGTTAGTTACTAATAACAAACTTGATATGACGGTTAAAAGTAATAATGTACCACGTTTTGAGATCTATTTAAATACAGTTAATAATAAGAATGATTTTGCAGATACGCTTTGGTTTGGAATTGTTCCTGCAATTGAGATTGAATCAAGTGCGGGAATTAAGACCAGACGTGATCGATTCCAAGGCAACAGTCAGGTTAAGCAACTTGAAGGTAATACCATGGAATCATTAAGCGCCTTATTGCAAATTGTTAAAAGTTATAAATTACAACTCTTCTTTAATTTTAATGCGAATGAAGAGACTACCTTTAATAGTATGGCAACGACTGGAATTGATAAGTATTTAGAAAAATGCGAAATGTTAACCAGACAAGATTACAGTGAGTTTGCGATTCCTTGTTTGCCGAACTTCACGATCATTCCGAAAGATAAGTCAGGAGTGGTTATTGATAGCAAGATGCTCCATACTGAAGACGGGGTAAAATTATCGCAGGAGAAAGAAGATATCCTAAAATTATGGCTGGAGGGTGTCTATATTGATGCTGCATATATTGCCGCAGGACTGGTTGCTGCGTATCAATGTCCAGATTATTTGAAAGGCTATTTTAAGAATGTCAGCAAAGATTTCCCTGGAGTACGCTTTGATATTGAATCTGGTGATAACAATTTGAAGGTTGTGACCACTATGGCAAAAGAGATCTCTGGGTTCACCAATAATATCAAAGATGCTATTCATCGTAAGAATTTTGGTTTTGTCTTTTCTTCGGAAAATGCCCAGTTGCAAGGGAAAGATATCAAACGAATTACTGTCTACAAGGCACGTAGCTTGGCGATGGTGGATAATGGTTTTGATCCGATCTATAAAACGCAGGTCAGTACTTATATTGAACGTATGTTGCGTTATCAGACCAATGATTTCAAACAAGAACATATTGTTCAATTCTTTAGCACCAATCCTAACAGTCAAAAACGTAAATGGTCAAATGCTAATACTTTTGTGAACTCGGTACTGCAAGCCGGCGATGATATTAATTATATTATTGAAGAAGAGAATAACCTCTGCCAGATTGATCTGGTCTTCAATGGTAATGTTAAAAATCTTGAAGTATCAATTACCAAAAGCACCAGTGCTAATCAGACCAAGGAATAATAGTAGTTTCATCTGATATATTACAATATTTATCAGCAAGAACAGTCTTGAGATAGTATTGTTTTATATATAAAATAATTAAAACTAGAAGGAGGATATCACAATGTCAGACAGTTTGCAATCGTCTCATTATACTATGAAGGTTGAAGGCGGAGAATCAATCGAGCTCAAAGAGGGCGATATCGAGTGTGCAAAATTTATCGTCGATTCTCCCAACGATGCTGATGCCAGAAGCAGCAAGGTAGCACTTTTACTAGAGGTATCTGGAAATATCTCTCACGGTAAAAATGAAAGTGAAACTATGAAACTAGCTAAGTGGTCATTGGTTCCTGCAGGTGCTAAAGATGTTGAGCGTAAAGTAACTATTGAGCTGGTTAAGGCTAATAAAGTTTTACGTCAATATGTTTTCTCACATGCTTTTGTAGTGGATTACACTGAGACCATTAGTGAAGAGGGAACTGGTACCTATAAGGCACTACTCAAACAGAATCGTAACATCTCTGGTGCGAAAGTGACGATTGAAGGTGGTTATGATAAATAGATTGTTGAAGTGATTACTTCTCAATCTGGTGGTTTGAGGGTCAAATAAAACAAAAAGGCAGATTAACTCTGCCTTTTTATAAAATATATACTTTCTAAAAACAAGAAAAGGTGTCGAATTTCATGAAAAATTACTATGAGATTTTGGGAGTCTCACGTCAGGTTACTGCGGAAGAACTGAAGAAGGTCTATCGCAAATTAGCCCGTCAGTATCATCCTGATGTCAATCCAGACAATCAAGCTGCAAGTGAAAAGTTTAAATTAATTAATGAAGCATACACCACCTTAAGTGATGAGCAGGCTAAAAATGCTTATGATCTAAAACTTGATGGTATGGCAAATGCTGCGCCAAATTTCAAGTCCAAAACTAATCAAAAAGCCCAACCAACAAATGGTTCGATTGATCTTGAGAATCTTGGCAAGAGTTTTGAAGATTTTTTTGGTTTTAATCCCAAGACCAATCAGATGAATAAAGAGAAAAAGAGTAAAAATCCAATGGATACTAGTGATTTATTTGAGAGCTATTTCAAGATGAAAAAGAAATAGTCAATAACCGAGGTGCAAAATAATTATGAATAAACCAGTGCGTAAAGCTAATTTTTTTGATAATTTTAGAAAATATTTTATTATAAAGAAGATACAGAGCTATACCAAGGGTAAAAGTAGAGGGATTCAGTATGGGGCTGAAATATTATCAATATTACTGTTAACTGCGGTTGTGGTAGCAGGATATTTTTTAATCCCATCAAAGCTGCATTCATATTGGTTTCTTCCTGGAATACTGGTAGTGGGCGTGTATTTAATTTGGGTAATGAATTATATACGTCAATACAACATTAGTTGTTCTGGAATTCAGAAATTAATTATGAAGGATGAAGAAGGACGTAATGTTAAAGAATGGTATGTGGAAGGAAAAAAATCCTTGCTAATTGGAAGGAAAACTCAGGATAATGAGGTTGATATAGATTTATCTGAATCTGAGTATGTAACGTTAATCAGTAAACAACATGCGGTTTTGAATTTTAGTGATAATGTTTGGTATATTGAGGATATTGGGTCTTCCAATGGTACATCATTGAAAAAAATCAGCGAAAGTAAGAAATCTAAATTAGAACAGGGGACATTATATAAAATTGGTCCAGGCGATACAATATATATTGCAAATACCAGATTAGTAGTAAAGTGAAAAATATTATAATTTGGAAGGATTTGAGTGAAATATGAGTTTAGTAAGATGTCCTAATGGACATATGTACAGTGTAAGAAAACATGGCAATACTTGCCCTTATTGTAATGTTTCATCCGAAGCTAATTCAAGTAATAGTTCGAGTAATAGTTCAAGTAAACCAGCTGGGAAAAAAATGCGTACGATCTCGCATACTAATAATGATGGTAAAACTCAAGCTTACTGGGAGAATCAAGAAGGTTTAGAGCCAGTAGTTGGTTGGTTGGTTTGTATTGAAGGCGCACAACGTGGAGAAGATTATCAGATTCGTACCGAAAAGAATTTTATTGGTCGCTCTGAAGATATGCATATTCAGATTTCTGGCGACAACACCATTTCTCGTAAGAATCATGCAGTCATTAGTTATAATCCGATTCAAAGAAATTTCTTCCTGATTCCGGGGGACGGAGTTGGGATTGTGTATCGTAATAATGAAGCAATCTATTCCCCAGCCGAACTTTCTGCTTATGATGTTTTACAGATGGGCAAGAGTAAGTTTGTCTTTATTCCCTTATGTGGAATTCATTTTGAGTGGGAAAATGATGACAAAAGGAACTGATAACAATGCTGAAAAACTTTGTCAACTCAGTGAAAAGTATTATTAACCGTCCTGAGGTATTAATCGGATATGCACAAATCCTAGGAAAACGTAAAGAACAAGAAGATTCTTTTGCAACTTTTAATAATGATTTTGGAGTTTTGGGAGTGCTAGCTGATGGGATGGGCGGTTATTCAAACGGTAAGATGGCGAGCAGTACAGTCGTGAATGCTTTTGTAAGTGAATTTGCTAAAATCGGGAATCCCGAATCACTGGAAGACTTTTTTATTAATACTGCTAATCTTAGTTATTCAAAAGTTTGTGAAAAAGGTAAAGGAATCCAGACCGGCACTACTTTGGTATCGGTGATTATTCATGATAAAAATCTCTACTGGACCTCAATTGGAGATAGTGCCATTTTACTGTTTAGTAACGGAGAGTTGATCAATCTTAATAAAAAACATATCTTTCAAGCGATCTTGGAGAAAGAGTATGTGATGGGGAATATCACCAAAGAAGAGATGATCAATAATCCCAAAAAGAAAAGACTAACTAGTTTTTTAGGCTACGATGGTTTTCGAGATATTGATATATGTAAAAAGCCAATTCAGATGCGTCGTGGTGATAAAGTGATCATTTGCAGTGATGGCGTTTATAATAGTTTAACCGAGATTGAGCTGGAAACAGTCTTGATTAGAAATAATCCGCCAATGAAAACCACTGCCGAGATCATGGAAATGATTGAAACTAAAAATCTTCCTGATCAAGATAATGCCACGATTGTGATTCTGGAAAAGCGTTAAAAAAGGAAGAATAATTTAATGAGAAAACAGAGTTGTGAATTTCAAACTGATTTTCTAACCGAGGCAGGAACATTAAATGTTAATAAAGATTACTTTGCTTTTGCGGAGTTAGATGATTTTGCCTGCTATGTAATTGCTGACGGGTTGGATTCTGATGAAGATAATGAAAGTGCCGAGATGGTGGTACATCATATTTTTGAAGCCTTTATGGAGAAACCAACTATGTCACGGCGTAAATTAAAGAGTTATTTAATGAACGCCCATAAGCTTTTAAAAGAAGCGAGTCGTAATGTGCGATTAAAAGTAAGCCTGACGATGCTGGTGACTGATTATTCGAAAATAATTTGGTTAGTTGCGGGAAATTCCAGGCTTTATCATTTTCGTAAAGGAATTTTTAATTTTAGAAGCAAGGATCAGAGTATTGCTCAAATGCTTTTGAATTCTAGAAAGATTACTGAGGCACAGATTAATAGTCATGAAGAGCGCAATAATCTGAACAACTATTTAGGAAAATTAAATATGTTTAAACCATATATCTCCAGAAATTACGAGTTAAAAGATGGAGATGTCATGCTCCTTTGTACGGCGGGATTCTGGGAGAATATGTTTGATTACGAGATTAATAATGCGGTACATAGTTTAAACGAACCAATGGAATTGATTGATAATCTGGAAGAGATGCTTTTGGAACGTCAGAATGAAGTGGTTAATAATTACACAATTGCAGCAATTTTTGCGAAAAAAGTCTTTCCAGAGAATAAACTTTTTAATACCCAATTTAAAGAGACCTTGAAAAAATTTGCAGTAGTAGTGCTACCCATGATCTTGATTGGTTTGATAGTAATGTTTGTCAACCGAAAAATTAATGATGTTAAACAGAGAGAGCTTGCTAAGATTCAAGCAGTTAAAAAGAGAGAGCTTGCCAAATTATCAGCCAAAAAAAATGAGGAACAACATGAGAAAAAAGGCGATCAGCTGGTGGCAGAGGGAGAGTTTGCTGCGGCATTAAATGAATATAAAGCGGCACGCGAGGCAGCTGAATTACTTAAAGATACTGCTAAAATGGATTCAAATAAGCAAAAATATGAGATTACCAAGATGATCAATGATGCAGATGGTTATTTTAGTAGCAAAGCCTATGAAAGAGCAATGAATGGTTATCTGGATGCCAAAGTAAAAGCAGCGGCTTTTCCTGAGTATGATAAGAAAGAATTATTAAAGAAACTAGCGAAGACGAGAGATTATATCAAAGTAATCGAGATCGCTCGTGAAGGAGAGAATGCGCTCGCGCGAAAAGAGTATACAACGGCACAGGCATGTTTCAGAGAAGCTTTAAGAATTGCTAAAAGTGTTTACTTTGAAGAGATGAAAGCAGAGCTGGAAAATAAGCTCAATGATACTGATAGTAGACAAACTGAACAAGCAAAGGAAGACCATTTGTTTAAGGGTAAGTTGCTGGAGAGTCGTGGTGATGAGCTGGTACAGCAGAAACGTTTTGATGATGCTATCTCAAGTTATAACAAAGCGAAAATGGTATATCAAGAGTTAAAGATGAGTGATAGTATTCTAAATATTAATACGAAGATTAAGGCAGCTCAAGAAGAAAGAGATAAGAAGTTTTTATGGATTTTTCCCAATAATTAGTGAAGCTTGCTTGCTAATGGGTACGAACAATTGGAGGATAAAAGATGAGAAAGGGTAACAGTACATTTTTAACTGGATTTCTTTCGGAAGCGGGTACTTTTCGTTATAACCATGATTATTTTGCTTTTGTGGAGTTGGATGATTTTGCCTGCTGGATTGTTGCAGATGGAATTAAATCTGAAGACCAGAAGAAGAGTGCAGAGATCGTAGCACATCATCTGTTTGCAGAGTTTACTGAAAATCCGACAATCTCTAAGAAATTATTGAAGAAATATTTTGAAAACGCTCAACGTGCGCTGTTATTAGAGAATGGTGCAGGTAAATTAACTGCTAGCCTAGTGATGGTGGTGACTGATTATGCACATATCGTTTGGGCAGTGGCTGGTAATGCGCGTTTATATCATTTTCGTAAAGGTGGTTTCTCTTTTAAAAGTAATGACCAGAGTATTGCGCAATTATTGATGGAAATCGGTAAAGTTAATTCCGAAGAATTAGATCGACATGAGGAAAGATACAATCTCTACAATTATTTTGGTAAATCGGAAAAATTCGAACCATTTATTTCAAATCTGTATGAACTGCATGATGGAGATGTCATGCTGCTGTGTACGGCAGGATTCTGGGAAAGTATTGCTTTGAATGAGATTATCAGTGCATTGAAAGCAGCCGAGTCACCGGGGAATTTTGTTGATAATCTGGAAGAGATTATCTTAAAGAAGCAGAATGATGCACTAAATAATTACACTATGGGTGCCATCTATGCGGATAAAGTATTTAAAGAGGAACGCTTTTATAAAGCACCAACCGAAGGTATTTTATCAAATGGTTTTATCAAAATAGCGGCTTTGGTGGCTGCAGGTTTACTCCTCTTAACTGGCGCGGGGTTTTTTATTAATCAACAGTTACAGCAGAAAAATCAGCTAGCGCAGGTAGAACAGAAACCAAGTCCTAGAAAGGTAGTACAGGAATCTCCTTTGCCAAGCCCAGAGCCATCTGTAGAAACGGTGTCTGAAGATACTGATGAGATGCCAGTACTTCCAGTAGAGCCAACCTTGGAAGTACCTCAAGTACCAGTAGTTGAGGCTAATAATGTAACTGAAGAAAGACCAAAACCCAAGCCTAAACCAGAGCAAGTAAAAGAAGAGAAAACCGTAGCCTCAAATAATAATGCGGTTAATAAATCTGAGCTGCAACGCTATGAGAGTTTAGCGGATAAGAGTTTTAGAGCAGGTAATTATGAAGGAGCCTCAACTAATTACCGGAATGCACTTAATTTGGCAAAAAAGATCAATGACAGTAAAAAGACTAATCTGTTAGAGAGTAAGTATGAGGTAAGCAAGCTGGTTCTTTCTGGTGATAATGCCTTTAATGATCGCAGTTATAATGCTGCTTTGGAAAGATATAAAAGTGCCAGCAAGAAAGCAAGCGCTCTGGGACTTTCAACTAATTATTTAAGTGCCAAACAGGATAAGACCGAGAAATGTATTTTTGTAGTGCAATTAATTAATGAAGGTGACGCGGCTTATAAAAAAGGCGATCTGACGAAAGCTAAATCATGCTATTTTCATGCTAATTCATTAGCCAATCAATATGGTTTTGCCTATAGCAAGCAGCAGTTAAAGCTTAGAATGAGCAAGCTGGGGGCCAAACCAGTAGAAGGTGATCCAGCTAAGGTTTATAGTGAGGCGAAGCGTCTTGAAGAGCAGGGTGATAGCAAGTCACAGCAGAAAGAGTATGGAGAAGCAGTCAAGCTATATACTAATGCGAAGAACCTTTATCAACAACTGAATAAGTCTGATGAAGTGGCTAATGTTGATAGTAAAATTAAAAAAGCAGAAAAAGGAATGAATACTTTGATGTATAAGCTTACCCATAAGTGAAAGTAATTTAATTTTTAAATGAGCAGTAAATAAGTGAAAAAGGGCTGAACAAATTTGATGAAAGAGATTATTGCAGAACGTTTGCAAAAGATGGAAGATCTTGAGCAACGGAGAGCTTTAAAGAATATTTTGAGTGGATTAATGGTTAATCTTATCGATTATCAGGAGAAGGCAAATCTGGAACTTGAAAATCGTGTTTTCAGTGAAATTGAAGATGAAGAGTCAAAGTATGACCTCTATACTATGATCTGTCAAAAGAAAGAACTTGATCCGTTTGAGAGTTTTCTTTATCCTGTTTTTAACGATAATTTTCTTAGAAGTATTAAAGATGTTACTACCAAATTAAAGTTCAATGAAGAGGTAATTTTAGACCGGATCTTTATGGAGTGTGATTATCAAACACTACAGAAGTTATTATGTAGTGAAAGAGTCTATCAAGGTCGGATCAGAAGTACTAAGGGGAGTTGTCCAGCAACTTTTAGCTTAAAACAGAATACGCAGTTTCAAACGGAGATTGCTGCACTTTATGAGATCTTTCAAAAAAATAATCAACCATGGCGTACCATTAATAGCCCATATGCCAATCGTTTTTTTGATTTAGTCTTGGTAAAAGGTGAGGGAATTGAGAAATTAGATGAGATCTTCGCGGTAGAAGTTGATCTGGAGGAGTATGAGGTTTATAAACGAACTGAAATGATTCCGCTCTGGAATCTTGAGCGACTTAATTTTAAAAGTGTTGGGTTCCCAATTCCTTCACTGGATAAAGTTAATTATGAGCATAAGATCTCACTAGTTCGAAGCGGTGTGGAGCATGGGTATCTCTTGACGAGTAATGAACCAGTTAGTTATCTGATGCGTACTGCTGAGGAATTAGTGCTTGGAACACCTAAAGATCGAATTGATGAATGGAATTTATTAAAAGTAACTCAGAACAAACCAGATGAACAACATAACTACCGTTATGAAATTTTCTCCAATGCACGCAAGAAGAATTTTATCAATAAATTTGCCCAGAAACATCAACCGGCGTTACGTACTAAGGGTGAGATCCGTCGCATTGTTAACTCATTCGAGACTTCAAAGTACTTTGAGTTTAGTGATCTGGAGATTTTGGGGGTAAAAAATACCCAAACGCTTACTTATGATTGTAATTATTTTATTACTGATGATATTCGTGTGGGAAATGACAAGAAGATTTTAAAATTAAATTTTACCAGTAAATTAAGTAATAGTTTCTGTGTAAATGATCTCTTAAGTTTTTTAGTTTCGGAGCTGCAGATGTATTTTCCAGATTATCTTTGTGTAGGTGAACTATTATGAATTACTTATGGGATCTGGTAATCAAAGCTAAGGATGCAGGGATTCCCAAGCAGAAGCTGTATTTTTTACTGGCTAAAATATACTCACCCTACATGGAGTTAAGTACGGAAAATCTGAACTGCAAAGAAGTAGAACAGAATATCGATGTTAATCCGTACTATCGCTTTTATGAGATTTTTAAGGATCTATTTATACCAGATGACGATGAAGATTTAGAGATTCGTAAGGCGCTTTTGGATATTGTCTTGCATTTCTTAACTGATTTAGATCTCCGTCAGGGAATGAACAAGGAGAAGTATTATATCAGGTTTATCTGGGAAGATCTGCAAGCAGAGATGTTTGGGAAACAGAATCAACGGATGCTGCAGGTCTTTGAGGAAGCTGAGCAGTTCATTATCGCTGCCAATCTAATGAAACTGTATGTGACTGGTGAGATGCTTTATTTATTTAAAAGTACTTTGCGGCAGATCTTTCCTAAGTCTACCGTTTATGCCAATTATGAGACGAATGATGAGTTACTCTTCTTTTTAGATTACGAACGTACTTCACTTAATGAAACTAAGCTACAATTGATTCAGGATCTCTTTTTACCACTAAGGTTTCATCTTCAGATATATTGGAAGCAACACTTTGGAATTATTGGAATGGATGAGACGATGAAGATTGATGCGATTGCTCTATATTAGGTTAATTTTAATTATTTGGAGGTAAAGTAGATGCCGTCTTATCGTTTGAATACCAACCGGGAAATTAGTAATCGCAGATATAAACGTGAAGATTTGCTGGAGAAGACTACCTTGCAATTGCGTGAGATCTGTTATGCCGAGAAGCTGGTAAAAGGGGTTGTGAATACTTTAGAGCGGGATGGATTAATCCGGCTCATTTTAAAATATCGCGGCGTGGAGGAAAGTTTATTAATTAAAGACTTTAGTGCTGAAGGAGTTGAGCGAATCTCCAATATCTGCAGCCGTTATCTGAATAATCGTATTCCGAATGATGGGAAGATTAAGATCTCCGCCAAGATTTTTTTGTACAAGGGAGTTGGAGTACATAAGGCAGATCGTTATCAGGTAGTGGTTGAGAACGAGATTGAAGTTTCGAATGTAATTATGATTAATGAGGAGTATCAAGTCTGTGGTATTTTCAATTTAATGCGTGATAATACTCAACCCAATCTGTTTTATCTATCAGCGTATCAGCGGAATATTTTGCTGGAAAAACGGGATAGTAAGAACTACTATTTTCTCTTTTTTAGAAAAGAGGAGTCGGAATATCTTTATCGTGCCTATTACTCTGAGAACGTGGTGCATCCGGCTAATTTTCAATACTATAAAGTGTTAATTAGTGACCTTGAGATTCGCGAACTGGAAGAGACGGAGACGATTCTGGCGATTGACTTTGGGACTTCCAATTCTACCGCTGGAGTTTATTTGAGTGATAATTATGTCTCTGCCCCATGCTATAATGACATTCTAAATGAAAGAATTCATCTTAATGAGATTAATTTTGTGAAATTTTTGGATATTACAAAGCGTGAAGAACGTTGGGTGGAGGCGTTACCGACGATTGTTTACGTTGAGAACTGTGATGATCCTGCAAACATTAAGTATTGTTTTGGTTATGAAGCAAAGCATCTTTTGAAACGCAATGATTATACTGGTAATGCGACGGTTTTTCATGGGATTAAGCGTTGGATTAATGATTACAACAAAGAAGAAGAGATCTTCGATGAGAAAGGAAATATGGCACGGGTCAAACGTAGCGAGGTGATCTGTGCTTATTTAAAGTATATTATTGCTACTGCAGAACAACAGTTTAAATGTCGCTTTCATTATTTACATCTTTCCAGTCCGGTAAAGTTGAAGCAGCAGTTTATTGAGATGTTCCAAGAAATTTTGGAAGATTATGATCTTGAAATCGAGGAGATGCTGGATGAAGGCTTGGCAGTACTCTATAATACGATTGCTGATCAGATTGAGAAGAATAAGTTTATTGA
>JBFYZC010000397.1:0-6757 GCA_041309705.1 Bacillota bacterium
CCAATGGGACCACTACAAGTAGGATTAACTCCGGAAATAGGGGGGCGTCTGATCTTAGCAGGGCTTGAACATGGTATTAATTTTATTGATACTGCAGAAATTTATCAGACTAATGCCCATATTAAATGGGCTTTAGAGCGTTTTACTGGTGAAGTGGTGCTGGCTAGTAAGGCTGGTGCTACTACTTACCAAGAGATGCGCAATGCGGTGGAGAAAGCGCGTAATGAGCTAGGCAGAGAAGTAATTGAGATCTTTAATCTACATGCGGCACGTGATCCGGAAGCACTCCAAAATCGTGCTGGGGCACTGGAGGCATTATTAGAATACCGCAAGCAAGGGATTATCAAGGCAGTGGGAATCTCGACGCACTCCGTCTTAAGTGTGTCAAGAGCGGCAATTGATCCGCGAATTGAAGTGATCTTTGCGTTAATCAATCGTACTGGAATTGGAATCTTGGATGGTGGTGCTGAGGAAATGACCGCTGCTTTAGAAACTGCCAGACTTAATGAAAAAGGAATTTATGCCATGAAGGCATTTGGGGGTGGTAACCTCTTAGATAACCTTCAAGAGAATTTGAATTATGTGCGCGAAAGAGCAGAAATTCCAGTAATAGCTGTAGGTATGATTCGCGAAGCAGAACTGGAGATGAATCTAGCTTTATTTGACGGAAAAGAGATTACCTCAGAGCTACTTCAAGCGACCAGACAAACCAAAAAGGCAAAAGTAACTGGTTTTTGTCTGGGGTGTGGTAAATGTGTTGAACTGTGTCATAATAATGCGATTGCTTTAAAAGATGGGCGAGCCGAAATTGATATCCAGCACTGTTTGCTTTGTGGGTACTGTAGTCGTGAATGTCCGCAGTTTGCGATTCGGGTTGTGTAAATGAAAAATTGTAATAATTAAATAACAAAATCTGAATTCGATTGCATCAATTAATAGATTGAGATAAAATAGAAAAAAATAGAACAATGATAATGGAGGAACAAGAATGGAAACTGGAACAGTTATGGTAAAACGTGGATTAGCAGAAATGCTTAAGGGTGGCGTGATTATGGACGTGACCACGCCGGAGCAGGCAAAGATTGCTGAGGAAGCAGGCGCGGTGGCGGTAATGGCGCTGGAACGAGTTCCTTCAGATATTCGCCTTGAGGGTGGCGTAGCGCGAATGTCTGATCCAGAAATAATTCAACGAATCTTAGACGCAGTTACAATTCCAGTGATGGCAAAAGCACGAATTGGTCATTTTGTCGAAGCTCAAGTCTTAGAAGCTTTGGAGATTGATTTTATTGATGAAAGCGAAGTGCTGACTCCGGCTGATGATGTTTATCATATTAATAAACATCCGTTTAAAGTTCCTTTTGTTTGTGGAGCACGTAATCTTGGTGAAGCATTACGACGAATTGGTGAAGGTGCAGCAATGATTCGCACTAAAGGTGAAGCAGGAACTGGCGATGTGGTTGAGGCAGTACGACATATTCGTACGGTGAATGAGGATATACGACGGGTGGTCATGGCTTCAGATGAGGAGTTAATGACAATTGCGAAAAATCTAGGCGCACCATACGAACTGGTCGCTGAGGTGAAGAAGTCAGGGAGATTGCCAGTAGTTAATTTCGCGGCAGGTGGGATTGCTACTCCTGCAGACGCTGCCTTGATGATGCAGTTGGGGTGTGACGGAATCTTTGTTGGTTCAGGAATCTTTAAGTCGGATAATCCTGCCGCCCGTGCGAAAGCGATTGTTGATGCGACAGCTCATTTTAAAGATGCGATGATATTAGCCGAAGTCTCCAAAGGAATTGGAACAGCGATGCGTGGAATTAATGTGGCGAGTATGAAAGAAGAGGAAAAGATCGCTCAGCGTGGCTGGTAATTTTGTATAAAACTTTTGTTCCAGCGGCGGTAGATTTATCGCGTCGCTGGAATTTTTGGGCAAACGAGGTGTTTTATTTGAAAATTGGTATACTAGGGTTACAAGGGGCAGTGCGGGAACATTTTCAAGCACTGCAGGCGTGTGGTGCTGAACCAGTAGAGGTTCTCTATCGGGAGCAGTTTGATGAAGTTAACGGCTTAATTATTCCGGGTGGTGAGAGCACCACGGTCGGAAAGTTATTAGTGCGCAACCAGATGTTAGAGCCATTAATCGAAAAAGGACGGCAGGGTTTTCCGATTTTTGGCACTTGTACGGGAATGATCTTACTAGCAAAAGAGATTGAGGGTAGCGATCAGCCTAAGTTGGGTTTGATGAATATTAAAGTAAATCGGAATGCCTTTGGGCGACAGATTGCTAGTTTTGAAAGTGATTTAACGATCTCTGGTTTTGCGACACCATTTCCTGCAGTTTTTATTCGTGCTCCTTATATTAATCAAGTTGGTGCAGAAGTTAAAATTTTATCAAAAATGTCAGAAAAGATTGTCTTTGCTCAAGAAGGCAAGCTACTGGCAGCAGCTTTTCATCCGGAGTTAACTAAAGATTTGCGGGTTCATCAATATTTTTTAGAGATGTGCCAATAAAATGAATAATTATATTTTTGGCTCATCTTAGCCGATAAAGGAAAGATATTTTTTTAAGTTAAAGATATCTAGGAATCAGTCTTTAACTTTTTGTAAAAAATCTTTCAGATAAGTTAAAAATAAGGTATGATAGTTAGGGTAACTTTTTTAATTTATAATACCTTTGGAACGCGTGTTTTATAATTTTGTAAGCGCCTGTTATGAATTTGTTTATTAACTAAGCCAGATTTTATAAAATTCGCTGCTCATATTTTAAATTATAAATCTATTAGGAGGGAAACCGATGGGAAAAAAGGTAACAATTGACGGAAATACGGCTGCATCGCATATTGCGTATGCGTTTAGTGATGTTGCAGCAATTTATCCAATTACTCCTTCTTCAACAATGGCTGAAGTAGCAGATGATTGGGCAGCTCATGGAAGAAAAAATCTCTTTGGTCAAACGGTAAGAATTGCCGAGATGCAATCAGAGGCAGGAGCTGCAGGAGCAGTTCACGGATCACTGGCAGCAGGTGCTTTAACTACCACTTATACTGCTTCACAAGGTTTGCTGTTGATGATTCCAAACATGTATAAAATTGCTGGTGAACTAATACCAACCGTTTTTCATGTTTCCGCTCGCGCATTAGCAACTCACGCACTCTCGATCTTTGGTGATCACTCCGATATTAATGCGACTCGTCAAACTGGTTTTGCTATGTTAGCGTCAGCTTCAGTTCAGGAAATTATGGATCTTGCTTTGGTTGCACATCTGGCAACCTTAGAAAGCCGCGTACCTTTCCTACACTTCTTTGATGGTTTCCGTACTTCAGCCGAAGTGCAAAAAGTGGAAGAGATCTCTTATGAAGATATTGCTAAATTAGTTAACTGGGAGCATATTGCGGATTTCCGTAGTCGCGGCATGAATCCAGAGCATCCAAATCAACGTGGTACCGCACAAAACCCAGACATCTACTTCCAAGGTCGTGAGGCTTCTAACAAATATTTAGCAGCAGTGCCAGGAATTGTAGCTGCTACCATGGAAAAAGTCTCTAAATTAACTGGACGTTCCTATAAACTCTTTGACTATGTAGGTGCTCCTGATGCTGAGCGAGTTATCATTGCGATGGGTTCTGGTGTGGAGACAATTGAAGAAACAGTTAATTATTTAAATGCCAAAGGCGAGAAGGTTGGTTTAATTAAAGTTCGTTTATATCGTCCTTTCTCCGCCGAGCATTTCCTCAGCGTGTTGCCAGCTTCGGTAAAGAAAATTGCAGTGCTTGATCGTACCAAAGAGCCAGGTGCAGCAGGCGAGCCATTGTATCAAGATGTTTGTACCGTGTTGTTACAGAAAAAGATGACCCCAGTTGTGGTTGGTGGTCGTTATGGTCTAGGTTCAAAAGAGTTTACTCCTTCAATGGTTAAAGCAGTTTATGATAATCTAGCTCAAGCAGAGCCTAAGAATAGTTTTACTGTGGGAATTAATGATGATGTCACCGGTACTTCTTTAGAGGTCAAAGAGTTTATTGATGTGGCTTCAGAAGGAGTGCATCGTTGTAAATTTTATGGTCTGGGTGCTGATGGAACTGTTGGTGCGAACAAAAACTCGATTAAAATTATTGGTGACAACACCGAGATGTATGCACAGGGTTATTTCGTCTATGACTCCAAAAAATCTGGTGGTATCACCATCTCTCACTTGCGTTTTGGAAAGAATCAGATCAAATCCCCATATTTGATTGAACAAGCTGATTTTATTGCTTGTCACAATCCTTCCTATGTGACCCGTTATGATGTATTGGATGGGATTAAAGAAGGCGGAATTTTCCTCTTGAACTCACCTTGGAGTGCCGCCGAAATGGAAGAACAACTTCCTGCCAAGATGAAAAATATTCTTGCCAGCAAGAAAGTAAAATTTTATAATATTGATGCCGTGAAGATTGCCGCTGAAGTTGGTTTGGGTGGTCGTATCAATGTGGTGATGCAAGCTGCTTTCTTTGAAATTTCTAAAGTGATTCCAGTTGAACAAGCACTTGAATATATTAAAACTGCCATTAAAAAGACCTATGGTAAAAAAGGCGATAAAGTTGTTAATATGAATATTGCAGCGGTAGATCGTGGTATTTCAGCTTTAGAAGAGATTAAGTATCCAGCTACATGGGCAAATACGACTACTGGTGCAGTGGTAGAACAGGTTGAAGTTCCTGATTATGTTGCGAATGTCATTAAACCAATCTTGAATCTGGAAGGCGACAAATTACCAGTTAGTGCCTTTAGTCCAGATGGAACTGTACCAGTAGGTACTACCAAATATGAGAAACGTGGTATTGCTATTACTGTACCACAGTGGACTCCAGATACTTGTATTCAATGTAATCAATGTGCTTATGTCTTCCCACATGCTTCAATCCGTCCGTATGTAGCCAAAGCTGAAGATCTTAAAAATGCTCCAGCTGAATTTAAGACCAAAGCTGCTACTGGTAAAGAATTAGCGGGTTATCAATTTAGAATGCAGGTTTCCCCACTAGATTGTGCTGGTTGTGGTAACTGCGTTGATATCTGCCCTGCTAAAGAGAAGCCAATTAAAATGGTACCTTTAGCCGATGTTGCTGAGGTTGAGCATCGTAACTTTGAATATGCAGAAACTCTGCCAGATGCGCCAGCAGAAGCTGCAAATCCAGATACCGTCAAGGGAAGTCAGTTCTTACGTCCGTTATTTGAATTCTCTGGTGCATGTTCTGGTTGTGGTGAGACTCCTTATGTAAAATTGGTAACCCAATTATATGGTGATCGGATGGTCGTTGCTAATGCAACTGGTTGTTCCTCAATCTATGGTGGTAGTGCACCAACCTGTCCATATACCACCAACAAACAAGGTCAAGGACCAGCTTGGGCAAACTCTTTATTTGAGGACAATGCAGAATTTGGTTATGGTATGAATCTTGCCTTTACCCAACGCCGTCAAAAATTAGCTTCATTAATTAAAGAAGCTTTGGAATTAGAGCTGGCTGCTGAGTTGAAGACTGCTTTTGAAGAATTACTGGCTGGCATGGATGAAGCAGAAGCTTCACGTAAAGCGGGCGATAAGGTTAAAACTTTGATTGACCAAGCAGTAGCTAAAGCTGATGGTAAAGCAAAAGAAGTTTTAACGCAGATTGCGGCAATGAAAGACATCTATACCAAGAAATCTGTTTGGATCTTTGGTGGCGATGGCTGGGCATATGATATCGGTTATGGCGGACTTGACCATGTCTTAGCTTCTGGCGAAGATGTCAATGTCTTAGTAATGGATACCGAGGTTTACTCAAATACTGGTGGTCAATCATCTAAGGCAACTCCTACCGGAGCAATTGCAAAGTTTGCTGCGGCTGGTAAGAATGTTAAGAAGAAAGACCTTGGTTTGATGGCAATGGCTTATGGCTATGTCTATGTTGCCTCTGTAGCAATGGGTGCTAATAAAAATCAACTCTTAAAGGCAATGCGTGAAGCAGAAAGCTATAAAGGACCCTCATTGATCATTGCTTATGCTCCATGTATTAACCATGGTATTAATATGGGCAAGAGTCAGAATGAGTCAAAATTGGCAGTTGAAGCTGGTTATTGGCCATTGTACCGTTATAATCCAGAGCTTACTTTGGAAGGTAAGAATCCATTCGTACTTGAGTCTAAAGAGCCAACTGGTAGCTTCCAAGAGTTTATCAATAGCGAAGTACGTTACTCCAGCTTGAAGAAACAGTTCCCTGAGGCAGCTGAGAAGCTCTTTGTTCAAGCAGAACAAGATGCTAAAGCACGTTTGGAGATGTACAAACGCTTAGCCGCAAATTAATAAATATTAAATACAAATAAAACAAGGCTGACGTGAGTTGGCCTTGTTTTTTGCAAAAAGCTAGAGAATTTTTAAAAAAATTTGATGATCATAGCATTTAGAGGCTGGGTGCAGTTACAAATTTGAAATTAAAGTAACTCTCCCATAAATCTAGAATCTTGGGATCTGGCTGAGGTGAAACAGCTTCTGAGATTTGAGCAGCAATTAAATTTTGGTTATTTTTTAGTGCAAGCGCTACTTGGTGATGCCCATCTTGAATAAAATATTGACAGTCTGTTTTGATGATAAAGATTTGACCAGACGAGCACTCTGAAGTGTCAAATTCTGCAGGAGACATGGTGTGGTAGAGATTTTTGGGAGCGAGCCAGAATTTGCTAAACTAAGTATTGATTAGCCAAGTGTTGTGATAGCTGATAATTAATTCGACGATCTCTGTTGGGG